>NZ_WWFG01000008.1 GCF_026127265.1 Nostoc sp. KVJ3 | reverse complement strand
TCACCAGTTACTCCTGGCAAGTCAAGTATGCCAATGATCTAACTAGTCAACCACAGCCACGCATTGAAACATGAACGAATACTTCAGTGGTGAATCGGAATGTATTGAAACCACCAGGAGCAGTTGTTGGCCAAGATGACCCAACAATTGCAAATGACCTATGGAGTGGGTAATGCACAGAATACGCTACCTACTAACTATGAAGTTTATCGGCAGGTCGTGAAAGCTTACGCCCAAAAAAAAACTCTTTTGCAATTGACTTTGGGTATTAATGATGATTCAGTTGAGAAAGCTGAACCTGTAAGCAAGTAATAACGCACTCGTTACATAGTCAGCAAGAAGTTAAAGATCAAAACTAAATTGCTTTTCAACAAAAAATTGATATTAAAGTATAAATCAAAGAGTCAACGATGATCTAAATTAATTTCTGCTGCATTGATAAAAAGATTTCAAAAAATCCTGATGGGGGCTGTATGGGGGCTATATATACCCCAACAATAGTTCGAGACTTTGGTGGGATTTTGACCCCTATATAGGATATGTATAGGTGCTATATGGGGTACATTTGACTGACTGAGATTTTGTACCCCACTTAGCCCCCAAGGGGTTATGATAAACTCTTGAGTCTGGATCAAAAAGGGGTAGTTATTTTATTTTTCTCTCCCACACTCCCCAAAATTATCTCAACAGATAGCTTTCACAAATCAAAGCGTATTACCTTGGAGCCTATGTCAAACATTCACACCTTACAAAAAATTTTTCCTGCGGGTTTCGATAACGGTTACGGAAGTCTCAAACTTTTAGTCGAAGGCTTTGAAGTAGTTCGTGTCCCCAGCTATATAACTAATGCCGAGATGGAAGATGTTCCAGGGCGTGTAGTTTTTAACGGCAGTGCTTACACTGTTGGAGAGTCAGCTTACCGTACAGGAAATTATTTTGACCGCAACACAGACAATAATGAAAACAAAGTCAACAACGCATTATTGACTTTATTGGGTGCATTGGCACATCTCCCACACCGTAAGGCTTGGCACTTAAAATTAGTCGTCAGCTTACATGACGTTGCTCTGGCATCAGAACTACAAAAAGTACTCAATGGAGAATATCAGCCAATACTTCTGGCAAGCAATCAGAAGTAAAAGTAGAAGTGCTGAAAGTTGTACTAGAGGGATGGGTGCATTGTTTGGGCATCCACTACCCAAAAAATTAACCATTTTAGACTTTGGCAATGGAACAACCCTGTATTCTCGTTACAACCGGGGTCAACGAGAAGTTCACACCGCCTACCCCATCGGTGTAGAAGTTCTCATCGATGATATCTCCCAAAAAATGAAACATTTAAATGGCGGAAAAATCGGAGATCCATCCAAAATCCGATTTTGTTTGGAAATGGGGCATACCAGATACAGCCGTGACATCGATATCAAAGATATATACAGTGCTTCTTTAAAAGATTGGTATGAAAAATACTTGAAGAAAGTGGTGAATCTTACATTGGATGCCAAGCACCAAGGGGATGAAATCTGGGCGATAGGTGGAGGCTGCCTTTTACCAGGATTTAAGAAGCTGTTGGAGAAAAACGGCTTCAAAATCCTGGACAACCCGGTGGAAGCCAATGTCTCTGGGCTTTTAGAGATGGCAAAAACCATCAGCAGTAAGAATTCAGCATCTACATCTATTAAGTGATCGCAATGGCAGACAAACTTGACTTAACTCCAGAAAAAGTTCGGATCAAAGATAGCTACCGAGAGCGGATATTTGCCGAATCACAGCAACTAGGCAAGAGTTACCTGGAGACGCTCTACTTTATCATTGATTGCTATTTTGCTTTCAGGAAGGGTGCATTTCCCACACAACAAGTAGCTTTCACGCCAATTAATACTGAAGATAACAAAGTCACATCTTGGAGTTCAACTCCATTTGCAGAAGAGGAAGAAGAAGATTCTGATGGAGAAACATTCAGCCTTGATTTTGATTTATAATCTTTGTGGCAGGGTAATTCCAGTATCTTTCCCTCTAGCAGAATTGCAAGAACTGCACAAAAGCCTCTTTGAACAAAGACTTGAGTCTATAATTCCAGGTTTACAAGAAAGGCAGAGGGCAGGAGGCTCAGTTGGCAGAAGGAAAGGAGTATTAATAAAAACTAAAGTTGCAGGGTTATTGCCCAGTTTAAAAAAAGAATTGTATCGATAGCGCCGGCGGCAAAGCGAGTCTACGAGCGTCGCGGAAAGTGCCGCGACTTGCATTGTGTCATTGCAACAATGCCCACGTTTAAAAACGTGGGTTCCATAAAAGCCTTCTGCCTTCCCTACGGGACGCTGCGCGAACGTACTTCTGCCTTCTGAATGATTTTTGGAGATAAACCCCTGCAAGAATATGCCAGTTAATTTAATTATTTTAGTTGCGGCAGTGATTGTCGCTTTGTTAATTTTCAGGGCATTACTAGATTTATTAAAGACATTCCTCAGTACAGCAATCGCAATTGTTGTCATCGTGATTATCTTGAAGGTTTTAGGATTTAGTCCACAAGACTTGATGCACGAAATTGTTAACTTACCTCAAATTATCAACCATTTGCTCAGTGGGAAGAAGTATTGAAGAAGGCAGAAGGCAGTTCTTGTAGAGGGTAGAAGGAACAAGTAATTTTTGAGATTCAGACTCCTCCAATACTACTCGCTTTGTGCATTTTGAACTCATAATTTGGTTTTTGGGGTTGGGTTAAAGGTTTTTTCTTTCCCTTTTCCCAAAACCTTTTCCCAAAAACCCGACAAGTATTGATATAACTACTACTTTCAATTGGGTATAACCCGTATGGTCTATGGCTTTAAGTCACTTTTGGAGATTTTATAATATAAGTAAGATTTAAAAATTAGGCTTCAACTATATGAAAATACTCTCATCAGAGCTAGTCCATTTAGGATTTGGAAAATATGTGCGTTCTGACCAAGTAACGGCAGTTATACCAATAGAAGAAGAACGAGGTACTGGGCGACGAACCTTTGTTCACATTCAAGGGCAAAGCGATCCAATTATCGCCTCTCGTGCTGAAGATACCATTGTACGTGATTTAGTACAGGAGCCACGCGAAGTTACCCAAGCACGGCAGCAGCAAGAAATTCTTCAAGATTTATTGGTAAATTTAGGTAATGTTAATTCGACTGTGCGTAGAATTAACCGTGATGAAGGCAGTTTGGATCTTGACCTGCTAGAGCGACGAATTAAGCAAGTCCTTGAAAATTAATTGCAGAAATCAGCAAACTAAATAACGGAGAAAGATATTGCTGAATACAATTACAAACCAGGTTTCACTATCAGATACACAAGTAACATCGCCAAGATTGTGGATACCTGAACGGGTACTGTTTACACCTGCTGCCTTAAATGAGGTTTGGGGGCAGCAGATTCTTGCACGTATAGAGTCACTTAACTTACCAATCGAAGAATTATCACAGAATCGTCTCAAGGGACTGCGTGGTGAGTCTGAGCGGGATACTTACAACATCGCCAAGCGTACCTTAGCAGTGGTTACTGCACCACCCAGTTCTTTTAAACTGAGTCCCATTCCACCTTCTGCGGATTGGCAGTTTCACATTGCTGAAGGTTGTCCGGCTCATTGTCAATACTGCTACTTAGCTGGTAGTTTGTCGGGACCACCTGTCATCCGCGTTTTTGCTAACTTACCGCAGATATTAGAGAACTTAGCTAACTACGAGCAACAAAGTCAAAACACGAGTTTTGAAGTTAGCTGTTACACAGACCCATTGGGTATTGAACATCTAACTGGAAGCCTTGCTGAATGTATTCGTTACTTTGGCACTCGTAGTAATGCACATTTACGTTGGGTATCGAAATTTGATGCTGTGGATGGGTTATTTGACCTCCCACACAATGGGCATACCCGTTGTCGGATGAGTGTTAATGCAGCGCCGATTTCTGGCAAGTTTGAAGGTGGCACAGCATCTGTAACATACAGACTGAATGCATTGCGACGGTTAGCGCTACCATTAGAGCGTGGCGGTGGTGGTTATCCAGTAGGCTTAGTTATTGCGCCAATTATACCGATAGACGATTGGCAGATGCACTATAGTTCTTTGTTTGACCAGATAAACGAGGCACTGGATTTTGAGTGTAACCTTACTTTTGAACTAATCTCGCATCGGTTCACACCTGGGTCAAAAGAAGTTTTACGAACTTGGTATCCGCAATCAAAATTAGAGATGGATGAGGCAAAACGCAGTGTCAAGCGTAATAAGTTTGGCGGAACGAAGTACGTTTACGACAAGGACACAATGAAGGCGTTGCGTTGCTTTTTTGAGACGGAGATTAGTAGGCGCTTTTCAAATGCGGGAATTCTTTATTGGACTTAGCAAACAAATACAGTTACATTATGGGGAGAGGTAAATCCCTCTTTGAAATCAATGCAACTTTTTACAATTGTCTATGAATCTGTAATAGCTGTGGGTAACTGTTTGTCAAATCCATATTTAAATTTATTTTCGATAACTAATAGCTCATAGAGCTTTAAAAGTCTTTTAAATCATACTCGTGATCCAATCAAACTTAAAACTATCTATAAAAACGAAAGTATACTTTTACAAATGCAATCACTTACGTTTAAGTTTCTTAAACTTCTGATTAGATTGAAGTTTCCTAATGTTGAGGAAATTACAAGCAAGGAATTCGCTCAATTGCTATTATATTCTGGAAAGCCGCGGCCATTAGTGCTGGATGCACGAAGTCAGACAGAATATGCGGTGAGCCATATCGAAACAGCAACACAGATAGATCCTCTTATACCTGACTTAGCAGTACTTTCTACAGTGGCAAAAGACAACCCAATTGTCGTGTACTGTTCCGTTGGCTACCGTAGCGCCAAATTAGCCCAGCAGCTTAATGAAACTGGGATGAAGTGCATTTATAACTTGAGCGGTGGGATTTTTCAGTGGGCAAATGAAGGAAGGCTCATTTTTAGACACAATCAACCTACACAGGTTGTACATCCTTACAATGCAATCTGGGGAAAAATGCTAAAAGCTCGTTACCATGCTCTGGAGGATTAAAACAATTCGCAATTCGCAATTACGTGAAAGTGACAGGGATTTAGCTGAGGCATCAAAACGTGCTGCCTGTGGAGGCAGGGGAATTAAACCTCTAAACTTTGTTAAAGTTGAATTTTATCGTTTTCCTACAATCTCTATTTTTTGTATTTAATATGATTAGGACTTACGCAAAATTATGAAAAAACGAACCACGTTCGCGCTTCTCTGACGAGAGGCTGCGCGAACGCGTCTCGTAGAGAAGACGCAAAGGACACGTTCGCGCAGCGTCTCGCAGAGAATTAATAAGAGTTTCAGAGACTTTTTAGCTCTGCTCCCGTTGTGTCCTGGTGTTTTATAACCAAGGCAAATAAATGAATTTAAAATCTGATTTATACATAATAAATAATCAGCAAGAAAGACACTATGACCTGGATTGGTTAAGAGTATTGGCGGTGCTATTGCTGATTTATTTTCATGCTGCCGCAGTTTTTTACCAAGGCGAATTGGGCGATTTTTATATTAAAAATGACTTACTAAGCCCTGTCCTTGGATGGTTTATTTTTTTTGTTCATCAGTGGCACATGCCATTGTTTTTTTTTATTTCCGGGGCTGCCTCTTGGTTTTCTCTCCAGTTGCGAACACCAATGGAATATGTGAATGAGCGTTTTAGACGACTATTGATCCCCTTCATATTTGGCACGCTGGTGTTAGTTCCTCCTCAAGTGTATTATAAACTTCTTACTGATCACACAGATATCGGTTCCTATTTACAGTTTTACCCACAGTCTTTTAACGGGATTCGTCCTCAAGGTAATAAAGATAACAATAAAACCACTAAATCGGTATGTCTCAAGTTTCTGTTATCATTCCTACTTTAAATGAAGCAACTAACTTAGGGCGGACATTGCGCCAACTGACTTTACTTAATCCTCCTCCTGATGAAGTGATAGTGGTAGATGGTGGCAGCCAAGATCAGACGGTGACAATTGCAAAGCGAATTTTTGAGTCATTTAATCAAACTTTGAATGTACAATTTCTTTTATCTCAACAACCAGGGCGTTCTCTTCAGATGAACTATGGAGCATCAGCAGCAACTGGAGATATTATTTGCTTTCTTCATGCAGATACTTGGGTTCCAGATGATCTAATTACCGTCATCAACAAGACTCTGGCAGAACCTACCATTGCCTGTGGCGGGTTCATTTCTCTGATGTCAGGTTCTCAAACAACTCGTTGGGGTATCTCTCTACATAATTATTTAAAAACCTATTACGCACCACTGTTATTTAAGCCTCACCTATTTTTCCGAGGATTGCGCCTGTTGTTTGGAGATCAAGTAATGTTCTGTCGTCGGATTGATTTTTGGGATTGTGGCGGATTTGATGAGGCATTGCCGATTATGGAGGATGGAGATTTATGTCTAAAATTAGTTAAAAAAGGACGTATTTATCTGGTAAATCGGATTGTTCATTCCTCAGATCGTCGCGTAGCCAAATGGGGTAGCTTCAAAGCAACTGCAATTTACCTTTATATTGGCCTTTTGTGGGGATTGGCGTTAATGCAAATTATCTTAAACAGTTTTATCAAGATATTCGCTGATTTAAGCTCCAGTCATAGTGAAGATAGGATATCCGCGTTGAGGCATTAAGGGGATAGTCTGTTTTCAAATAGGAGCGAATGTATTCTGGAACAGAGGGTGCAACCTTTAAAAAATCCTGACGATACCACTTCAAGATTTTATTACAGTAAAGTGTTTTGCTCTGGATATCATAACGGACTTTTTCAGGGTTATTTATGAAACGAAGTGCATCTTCATCTAATTGCTGACTGACTTGCGACCCAAAGTAGGCTCCCGAACGTAGTAAAGGACAACCAACCGAAGCACAGACTATCGCAAAATGAATTCGTGGCTCCTGCAATTTGTCCCGTAGAATAGAGTTCTCAATTTTAGCTAAACTATAACTTTCCCCAAACATATAATAAGCGCGACGTTGGAAGAACCACAAAAAAGCTAGCCAGTTGGGAATCCCTAAAATTCGCGGACGAATCGATTCTATCGGTATCTCTCCAAAATTCTCGAAATGGTGAACGCATTGTAAAGGTTGATCCACAATGCCAATTGTTCGAGATTATTACTATTAGATTTCAAAGCCAGATTTTTTTTGGCTGGCTAACCAATCTGCAATTGCTTGGGGTTGCTCTTTTTTCCAAGCTACATAGTCTACACGACCCTGCTGGTCAACATACTGACGCAACAATCTGTCCCAAGGTTCAAAATCAATCATTATCGCCCTAGTTGATATGTTAGCCGTTATTTTTAACTATAACAATGCAAATTGAGAAAATAAAGGGATTAAATATTTTTCTACGAGTTTTTTTCCATTGTTTTGATTTTAGGGATATTTTTGAGTATCTATAACCAATTGATTTAACTCTTCTTGCATTTGATGATGAACTAATTCATAACAATCATTCACATAATTACGATCCTTAGCTGCATCTTGACCATATCTTTCAAAAGTAATTGGATGGCATACACGAGTATGAATCTGCACAGGTAAAGGAATATTAGGCAGAGGGCCAATAGACAAACCCCAAGGTAAACCTAAATAAATTGGGAAAATTCCTGGGTCTATTTGATAAAGCCACGGCAATCCCAACTGATGTAATTGTTTGACTAAATCATAGCAATCACATAAAACAATCAACGTATCATGAGCGCCAACCGAAATAACTGGAATAATTGGAACTTCTTGTTTTAAAGCCAGCTTGACAAAGCCGTGATTACCAGCAAAATGAATTTTATGGCGTTCGCTATGATTCCGAAACATATCATATTGTCCTCCCGGATATACCAGAACGCTAGCCCCCATCTCAAAAGCTGCACTGGCCATCTTTGGATGTGCAACAATTGCTCCAAATTTCTGAGCTAATTGGGCTATCTCTGGACTCACTTTCCAAGCATAAGGATGCATTAGACCATACACCAAACGCTCTGTTCCAAATCTAGAAAACCAATCATACATCATCATTACTAAATCTGGAGAAGCCATTCCGCCATTATGGGAACCAACCAGTAGCACTTTTCCTTCTGTTGGTATGTGATGCCACCCATCAGTTTTTACTTGGAAATAGTAACGGTAAAGCCATGACCATACAGGCATCAGTAATTCAATCAAATTAACATCTCGCTGTGTTAAAGACCATTGAATTTTCTCTGATAGTTCTGCTCTTAAGAAGTTGTCAGCGCTAATATAATTTTTCTCTACCTGTTTTAGTAATTCCATAAATAGTTCAGTGAGGCCATTCCTTGCAACTGCGAGCGGTTTTTTGAATTTACTAACCGTATTTAAACAGCATTCCTATTTCGATAAAGTCAACGCATCTGTAATGCAAAATGTGCAACTTTTGTCCGAAACTGCAACAAGTAGAAGATACAGGCACAATGGTTGCCCGAATTGTCATTATCTCCTGGATTGTGGGATTAAGCTCTTGCGTTATTTGACCTTACCCCTAAGCACTGCGATTTAACAGAAGCAGATTTGTTGCTACGGGACTAATGCCAGAATTGTCTAATTGCAATAACGTTACTCCCCAAGAAGCAGTCAAAGTTTCACAGTCGATTCGATACTTGAATTAATCGATTATGGCTTTGCAGTGATTGGATAGCCAGTGGTAAAGCAATTCATCTATGGTGCTACTTTTTCTTTAAACAGTTTACCAGCAGAAAACGCAGGTACTTTGGTCGCTGGAATGGTCATTGGCTCATTGGTTTTCGGATTACGCCCCTCACGTTCTGAGCGTTCGCGTCGCTCGAATGACCCAAACCCTATGAGCGTTACCTTTTCACCATTGGCTACAGCTTCGGTAACTACTGACAAAAAAGCACTAATGACTTCATCGGCTTGCTTTTTTGTGATGTTGGTCTTTGCTGCTACAGCATCTACTAATTCACCTTTGTTCATAAATTAACCTGGAGGATTGTAAGTAAAGGAAATGTAGCATTACAATCTCTGATTGCTAAAGGGTGAAAAGAAATAAATTTCTAGCGACACATGAAAATTAACAATGTACGGCTACTAATTAGGCACTGAGCCAATCCAACTCCCTCACAAACCCAAAAGCATCAATTTGTCAAACTATACAGTTTTGACATATTTATCACACAACATTGACATAAGTGTAAATAAAATCTTTAAAAAAAAAGAACTCTTAATTAATGAACTAATCTATTGGAATTCGGAATAAGTCAAACAATTGTAGATTGCCGATAGCGATGCGGAAAGCGACTGTGCGTAGCGTCTTTTAGATTTGAGATTGACTGCACCTACAAGAGATGCAGCTTCTCTGATTTGAGATTGACGATAGCGACGCGGAAAGCGACTGTGCGTAGCGTCTTTTAGATTTATTCCGCCCACTTTCCTGCTGGGCTTGTACCAAAAACATTCAATCTTCAATCTCCAATCTTCTCGGTCAAAAACCTAACTGACTTAATTACACACAGTTGAGTCGGTAAAAACAATAAACAGAATTTTACTTCTAGTATTTCTCAAATATGAACCTTAACTCTAACCTCAAAGATATCCCCCAAAATTCTCCCCGCCGTCAAATTCTCAAAACTGCTCTTACCTTGGTGACTGGCGCAAGCACGACATCATTAGTTTCTTTTTTGATGCCCAAATCCACAAAACCAGCACAAGCAATTGTTGTGCAACGACCAAATGAGTTTGAGCTTGAGGGCAAAGACACTCACATAAACTATTCAATTCTCAATGGAGTTTCACAGCTTGATTACAGAACACAAAACATCAAGCAGCATTTTAGTGGCGACCAAATTCAGACATTAGATACTGATATTGGGACACTACTGACGGTAATTATTAGCAAACCACCAAACCCTGACATTGGAGGAAATATAGTCAAACTGAGCTTCCTCCTACCAATTATCAATCTAGCTATCGGCAAAAAAGAAACTTCCCTCCTTACCGAAGCCATTTTGACTACTCAAAAGACATCAGGATTTATCCGTACTCCCCTGTTTGAACAATTACAGTCATATCAGACTTTGATACTTAGAGGAACTGCTAGATACCACTAGATAGCGACTAATTTCTCAAATTAAAATTAGTTTTTCTTCAGACGAGCCTTGGCTCTGTTTTAAGTATCTACCTACCAAAGTGGATAAGGGCTGCGCGGATGGCAATGAACCACAGCGCAAGCGTGGCAATTCTGAGAATTGCATTGTCCATTGAACACAATCCCATAGCACGTTATCTGGTGGAGCGCCATGCACCTGTCCATGAAGCATTAGTGACATCACCAAAGGCTTGGAAAATTATCTGTCCCCGCCCCGATCATTGGCATGTGATGGCGGGGCCAATCATTAATCGCAATCAATTAGTTGGCGTAGTGGGTTGCACCCGTGAAAAGTCAATGCCTGCCTTTGATACACAAAATCTAACCGATTTGAGCGCCATTTGCCTGCACTTATCTGTTTGGGCTACAACAGTTGGTTCACAAGAAATTTACCAAGGAAAGTCGCAACACCAACCTTTTAAAACTGCTCGCTTAACGTCTCGTGAGTTGCAGATTGCAGAATTGGTTGCTTTAGGGAAAACTAACGCAGAAATTGGTCATCAACTTTGGATCACTGAAAATTCTGTAAAGCAAGCCTTAAAGCGAATGTTTCGTAAGCTTCAAGTTTCGTCTCGTGCAGAGATGGTTGCACAACTTTTAGTTCCAAGCCCACATTCCGCACTTCAACTTGAAGTACAAAGAGATTACGTCAAGAGAAAAGCAAAAAAATCAGGATGATTAAGATTCGTAGTGCTGAACGAATCTACAGCATGAAAATAAATCATCAAACACAATGTATTTGATGGTTATGTAAGCACTAAAAATTTGAAGAGCAATTACTGTTTCTTCGATGTTGATAAATTTTTCTTCATTTTCCAAAAGTTGTTCACTTTAAGAAAGCAGATAATATTTTAGACAAGATGATGGCAGGCAATTCAAAATAAAATTACGTTCTAATGTTAAATTAACAATTTGGTTAACACCATTTAAAGTCAAAAGATGAATTCCTTGAAAACATTGAAACACCCATCTTAATGTCGGAGAAATCGTTAACTTACCTAGTTGATTTTTGATTCCGATTTTGATTCTTTTTAAGCTATTTCTCAGTTCCCTTTGTCCAAGATTATAAACTAACAAGCACAAAGACATTAAAAATAACATCGTCTCGATTCTTTCAGGGTTTTCTACAAATAAACTATCGGCAAAAAACAAAGGGTCTTTTAGAAATCTGAACCCTCTTTCACAAGACTGTTGATTTTTGTAATTTGTCAAAATTTCTTCTGGTTTTAACTTATCATCGTCAACTAAGTTTGTCGCTAAAATAAATCTTCCCGCTTCTTTTCTGATTCTTTCTATCTCTTCTGGCTTTTGATGCTCCACTCCTTCTATTTTGTAAATAGTCTTATTACCTTTTGATTTACTTTGAATAACCTTAACTTCTTTAATTTCAAAGAGGTTCAATTTTTTGTTTACGCTTTTTAGTTTATATCGAGCTTGTTCTGGACTTTCAAAATCTTCTTTGTTTATTTCCTTGAGCAGCTTTTCAACTTTGATTTTTTCGGTTTTCATCTTTTTTTCTAACTTCTTCAAATCACTTTCTTGTCTTTTTTGACTTTCTACTATTAGCCAATTTTGTTTGATGCCACCATAATTTACTATTTCCGATTTCCACTTGTATCCGTCTAAATTCAAGGCTGCTCTTTTTGCACTTTCTTCGGAATTTATCTCTTCTATCTCTACCGAATGAACTAATTCCTTTGCTCTTTTGATTGTCATCGGTACTCTACTTATCCATTTTAGATGTTCGATTAATTGGAGATTTTCTTGACTATACAATGCACTATCACAGACCATGATACTATCAAAGTTTATCTGCTTTTTAAACTCTCCTAATATTTTTCCAAACACGGCTTTGTCTGCTTCATTTCCATCTCCTGCTCTCATTAATAATGGTATATCTCCATCACTACTTGTTATTAAATCTAATACACATTGTTTCAAGTCTGCTCTATGGTCGCGCGAATATCCTTTGGTGATAATTATTGGTTTTTGTTTGATTATTTCTAACTCTTTCTCTTGATTATATTCATTTTTATATTCCCCATGCAGATGAAATGATGTCGCATCTAAATGAGAATATTTTGTTTCTATCTTGAATTTATTAATCACAGATAAGACAATTTCTATAAATAGGTTATTCAATCCATATTTATACAATTTATCCATAACTCTTCCCAGTTTATCATCATTCACATAATCGCTTTTTATTCCTTCTGCCAATAATAATTCGATTCCTTTGTCTTCAAAAAATTGACTAAATAAATATAAAGGTCTTGATACAAATCCTAATCCATTGAGCAGAATAGCTTTTACTAATATTCCTGATGAAATTTTTTCCCGAACATCTATTCCTAATTTGGAGTTGATTATGTCAACTATTCCTATTTCATCAATTAGTCCAGCTACTATTCCTAAGTGATCTATATTTTTAATTTTTGTTTCTGAGGTTGGAGACAATTTTTCTACCTCTAAAATATTTTAGATTTTTTTGATTGTCTCACTTTTTCGATTAGAAGCTTCTAAGTATTTTTACTCAGGTATATCCAAGGATAACTCTGTATTACTTTATGCTACTTTTGAAGTGCGGAATGTGGGTTCCAAGGCATCATCATCTAAAGTAATTTACAACCCTGCTAGCTCTTGGCTATGGTTTTCGTGTGAAAGCTCAACGTTTACCCTTGTTGTACCTATTGTTTTTTTACAATAGTCATACACCAACATTTACTAAATCAACATCAGCAAGCCATATTGTTCTGCTTTGGGCAGACACTTCTTCTAAAATTGGAGAGCGCCACTCTACCCCATAAAGCCAATTATCTTTGAGGCTAAAAATTCCTTGAATAATACGGCGTGTCGGCTGTTCACCGAAATCAACCTCAACTATGTCCCCTAATTCAAAAGCTGGAGTGGAAACAATGGACTTTTCTACTTCCTTTTGTTGGATGAAATTCTTGTTCAGCTAAGTAGAGAGTTTCATTCTGGCAAACAATTGCATAAATCCATTCCTGTTTTTTCCACAAAACACCACAGCAGTAGCCTGACAAGTCTGAGATTGGCAACAAAACTTTTTCTAACATTCTTACTGCTACTGGAGGCATAGTCTGACCCCACTCAGGAGAAATATGCCAACAGGATTCTAAAGCGGTAATTTGGTTAATCATCTGGGAATGTAGTTCTCTTTTTTATACATACACTCTCTTGGAGCAGTCTGATCCGGAATATAATTTAAATTTTGGAAGCTAACGCAACAAATGGGAATTTAAACCCAATCAATTCAAGAGCCTCCCAATTTGAGAAGACTTTACTGATTCACTAATTCTCAATTAGTATAAAATTCTTTTGGCAGTAGCGATCGCCTGCTCCACACTCTCCACAATATAAACATTTTCTGGCGACAGTTTTTTAAAGACAAGGTATAATATCGTAGCTTCTTTTAGGAGCGCAAAATTTTCTTTTGATTACGGAATTGAGATGACATCTCTTGAAGTCATAATCATCATCACAGAAGATGACTGCATTCACTAAACTTCAAAATTTACCAACTCCAAGTCAGAAATTTTGAAAACAGCCAAATGAGTAAAGCTACAAAGGAGATAAATCAACATGGCCCAGAATGATAATCCACAACCAGAACCACAAGAACCACAACCCACAGGAGATAGACCACAACCTCCTAAGACAATTGGAAAACCAGTTAAGACTGAATTCATTAACTCCTCACAACAGCCCACAACACTAGAATCATAGGAGTACGCGCTCTTCGGGAAACGATCGCATCGATTTGGGCGATTGGCTGCCGGATTCGCTCTCTTGGCAATCGCATTATCTTTGTTTAGCGCCAGCAGCCACCCAAACTCTACAGAGTTGCGATCGCCTCCTAATATTTAACTTCTCGGTTTTCTCTGGAAATTTGGTATAAGAAGCGATCGCTGCTTCCCTATTTTTCCTCGCTTTAATTAAATCAGAGTCCCAGTGAACAGTGAAGAGTTATCACGGTTTCAACTAACTGATAACTAAGTTTTGAGCAAACTATGGTTGCAAGATAAAATCAGATGCCGTGAGAGTTGGCGCACCAGTTAGAGTCGCAGTCAGCCCATTACTAGCAAATCTAGTCCTTCACGTATTAGAAAATGTAGGTCATGAGGTCAGATTAAAAATCAGAAATGGCGGAAGATATATAGACACTATTAATGGATTTCGTTATGCGGATGACGTTGTGTTTATTCTGAAACCAGGAGATGACTCCAAACTCCTCCGAGAATTCATTGATAACTTCTTGGAAACAAGAGGATTAAAAGTCAAAGAAGCCAAAACCAAAGTTGCACATAGTACAGATGGTCATAATAGCTCCCATCGACTCTACCCAGCTTTGTTGATCAGAACTTTCAGCCGGAGTCATTGCAAACCTGGGACAAGCGTGGTTCTGTGATTAACGTTGAGATGCGGCGCTATCGAGAATCTGTGCTTGCGGGTTTGGTCGAAGATGGGTACACCGTTATTGATGCCGACGATGCTGACGATGACGAGAGTGGGGAAGTAATTGAGTCGGTTAAAGCCGCGTCTGTTGAATTGTATACTGCGGAGTGTCAGGCGATCGCGGATTCTCCAACTATCTCTGATGCCGAACTCAAGAAGCTCCTTGACACAAGGGCGAAAACGAAAACCGAACGACACCAGCAGCGCAAGGCGGAATTGTCTCGCCGTTACGAAATTGAAGTTACGCCTGATTTGGTCGAGAAGGATGACGACGGCTGGTATCCCCAACTGCGAATGCACTATTATTTGACGCTGGGGCGAGAGTTTTTGACCAACCGTGATGCGAAACGGGCTAAGGCACAACTGGAATTAGGGGAGAATTCAGTTTGGAAACCAGATTTTAACAAGGGGCAGCTATTGCCTGCTGTGTTGTTACTCGAAAATCTCAATCTGTTGCAGTTTCTTACGCCAGACGTTCAGTTGCGGGGGTCTGATGAGAAGATGGTGGAGTTTAAAGCGCTGGCTGTTCAGCACAGGCACGTTATCAAGAATTACTTGAATGTCAGTATCTCAGAAAAACTTACTTCCATAGCGATCGCACAGAAGTTACTTGCCAAGATTGATTTGAAGTTGGATTATGTTGGTCGATTGGGCAAGCGTGAAAATCGGGAGTGCGTTTACCAGTTTGTTGCCCCTGATGATCAGCGTGATTCTATTTTCGGGCAGTGGTTAAATCGGGACGAACTGTTTCTTAGTGAGTCAGTGTCAGTCACTAATAATATAGATATAACCACACCCGTCATTGACACCACCTCACAGTTAATCCCCAAAAATACTGAAGTCGTGTCAGGCACTAATAATATAGATACACAGACACAAATACCTGACACATCGCAATCAACCTCCCAAACGTTAAATCAACTTGAAAATCCTGTAACCTTTGGCTGGAAAGGGCTAAAGCTGAAAATACGGGAAGGACTCAACAGCGCTGGTCGGTTCTATACTGAGCTTGTCTCCCAAGTTGGTGAGGCTGTTGGAATTGCTGATGGTGAGCCTTACTGGAATGGCTATCTGGGGCGGTGGCAGGTTTGGGTTAAGTTTGCAGACGAGTGTAGGTCTGTGGTGTGCGATTGGCTGGTGGTAGTTTAGGTAACAGAGAATTGTTAGGTCATGTTATTATCCAGCTTGCTGGTTTAACCAAGCTTCTAAATCTGCCACTACAGAAAAATCTAATAATGTCTCTCCTAACCCCTGCAATTGCTCTATAGATAATCCTCGAATTCGCTCAATCAACGATGCATCAATTTCTTCACCAAAACGACGATTTAGTTGACGTATAATTAAATCCTGTTGTCCTTCTTGTTTCCCTTCTTCTTTTCCTTCAAGTTTTGCTCTTTCACGGTCTTGCTGATAAAGTGGTTCTAATCTCATAATCAACTCCCGATCATCTGATTCTAAATTTTGATTGATTCTCAAATTCTCGCGCAAGTTATAAACTAACTCTAGCGTCGCTTGCTTGTATGGATGATTCAATGGTAACGCCGATAATTCCACAATTGCCTGTGACTGCACACTTCCCCTGTCAAGAATTCTCAACCACAACGTTTCTGGTGTTTGTGGTAGTTGGTGTATAGCTACAATTGCTGTCCGTAGAGCATCACCTAAAAAGTATACTCCTGGCAACCACCCCGATTTCTGATTAACATTAAAGCTCGATAGTATTGCTGGGGATGCAGTTGGGCTAAGAACCCATAGTTTCGGAATATCTGACTCCTGGAGTCTGGTTTTATTCGCTTTAGCGTCTCGTCGCAAGAGAGCTTTTACTTCTAATAATTTTTGAATACAATCACAGATTTCATCAGCAGAGGCTGCATTCCGAAATGGTTCTAATATTGCCGGAAATTCGGTAAACTTTCCAAGTAACCCTAGCACTTCTAAATTAGAGCTTTGCTGTACTGAAGGAGTAAATAATACATCAATTTCTTTGATCTCTCCTGATATTTTTGATGATGACTTTACTTCCCCATAAGGTTTTAACAGTTCTTCTAGATAGTCTTTGGCAAATTCGTCATGTACAAATCGAGTCATTCAATTTGGTTTATTAAGAATTAATTTGAAGTTATTAATAATATTTTATCTGTATTTACAACCCATTTTAATCACACCTCAAATTGAAGTCGGATTCAGAAAGTGTACGTCTGTAGTGTGCCAGCCCGAATCAAAATCGCGTTTGGGAAATTTCATCCTGATATCTGCCATATCTACCCTACCGCAGTACTGCCGTGGTCAAGGGAGTCACAGGCTCGGATACAGGTGTACGTCCCTGAACCATTGATAATTTGACCGTTGACAGGTGTGGCAAAACATGATTTCCAAACAGTTCGCACTCTTCAATCAGAGGATAACCTGACAAGATGAACGCCCTGATTCCCATATCCATATAACGATTTATCTTCCAGAGAATTTGCTCTGGTGTACCAACCAATGCTGCCCCACACCCAGATCGCGCCCGACCAATACCACCCCACAACAGAGGCTCTAAGTAATCCGATGTGGATTTTGCCCGGATCTCATCTTGGCGTAAAACACCCAAAGATTTGTGGTCTTGTGTACGTTCTTTAAGGTTCAAGCCAGCTGGATCAAATTTTGACATAATACTCTGTGCCCAGGCACGGGCTTCTTCTTGGGTTGAGCGCACAATAACATGAACACGGAAACCAAAGTCAATCTGACGACCATATTTGGCTGCTCTAAAACTCATGTCCTGCATGGTTGCGTAAATGCTTTCTTCTGGTTCGGGCCACATCAGGTACACATCGCAATATTTGGCGCACACTTCTTTTGAACCTTCTGAAATGCCACCGAAATATAGCAGTGGTCCGCCATTTTGCTGATAGGGCTTCACTGGGTCTGTGGTATCAAGTTTAACCTGATAGATTTCACCTTCAAAATCAATACTTTCCTTAGTCCAGGCTTGTTTGAGGATTTCAATAGTTTCGCAGCATCGTTTGTAACGCAGTTCGGGACTTTCTATTACACCAGGCAGATTGGAATTAATAATATTGATAGTCAATCGACCTTTGAGAATATGATCCAGGGTAGCGATCTGACGCGCCAGCATGGTCGGGAAAATTTCGCCTGTCCGCAAAGCCGTCAGCATATTGATCCTCTCGGTTTGCGGGCCCATAGCAGAGGCAAACGGAATCACTTCCTGCCCAACCAGGTATGAGGTCGGCAGCAGTATATTACCAAAGCCCATTCGCTCGGCGGTCAGCATGATGTTTCGGCAGTGTTCATAGTTGCTCCGGCGTTTTTCGTCTAGTACACCTAAATATTGTGTATCGCCCCCACAAAGGTCGTCAAACCAGGCAACTTCAGCGTTTCGTAATGGTGTTCGGTGAGCAACAGATTTTAGAGGTTCGGTGAGCATTGGTTTGTGATTTTCATCTCAATGAATGGTTTGGTGATGTGTTTGCCCTGATACAAGCAAAAGCAACGGGGCGGAAGTTTGAGTCGGTACTCTCTGAGACACGATCACTTAAATAAGTGCGCCAAAATAAATGCAGCCGTCGCTGCTAAACCGCCAATTAAGGCTGTTTGATAACCAGATTTTATGGGTTTCGTACCCGTAAAACGTCCTTTGACATAACCAAAACTATAGAGTGCCACCAGAGTTGCTCCCGCAGAAACTCGCAATCTTCGACTGAGCTACTGAACACCATATAAGGAGATAGTGGAACCAAGCCCCCGGCAATATAAGAGGCTGCGATTATCAGCGCACTTCGACTGGCGCGGGACGGATCAGGAGCTTCTAATCCCAGCTCAAAGCGCATCATAAAATTGACCCATTGTATTGGGTTTGCTTGGATTGCCTTAACTACTGGTATCAACTGCTCGTCAGAAAGACCATAGGCACGGAAAATCTCAGCAACTTCTTGTGCCTCTTCACCCGGCATTTCACTAACCTCCCGAAGTTCCCGGCGGCGTTCACTTATGTAATGTTCAGAATCGGTTTTTGCAGCTAAGTAGCCCCCCAGACCCATTGCTATTGAGCCGGCAATAATCTCCGCTAACCCTGCCGTCACGATAATACTTGTTGATGTGATAGCCCCAGATAGCCCTGCTGCCAGGGCAAAAGGCACTGTCAACCCATCTGACATTCCAATTACAATGTCTCGAATCGTTTCCGAACCCGTAAAGTGTCTTTCTGTATGAGGTGTTAGAGGCATATTCAGTATTCCTTTTACCTTTCTCAAAATCAAACTAGGTTTTGTCGTGTAACCTATCTTGACACCTCACATGATCTCTCTCAAGCAATACAATACTACCTTGCTGCTGAATTTTTTCCCAATATTCATTAGCAACCAATTTCATAATTATTTCTAGTAACCAGGTAAATTTTATCCCTCGGTTGAGTCGATGTAACTCTTTCCATGCAGATACAGATTTTGCAACTTTCCAATTATACTGTTGGAAAAATTCTGCCCCTTGCTCAGGAGCAAATAACAGGGTTTTATTTCCATTCGCAAAATATTGGTCGAAAATTTTCCGAGCGTAAACTTGATCATAATCTTTTAACGCTAATGATGATTCCAATTCAAATAGCCACCAATTCAGATTAGATTGCTCTAGTCAATCAGTTACTAACCCACCGCAAGCAGTTGAAAATACAGCAGCAGTAGTTTCAACTCCGACACCAGACGACAAAGCCATCCCTAAATATGACCATATCTTTGTGATTGTTGAAGAAAATAAATCCTACGACCAAATTATTGGCAATCCCAATGCACCCATCATCAATCAACTGGCAAAAACATAATCTACATTCTTATCATTACTTATTGCGAAAATATTAAGCGCTCATTTTAAGTCTTGGAAAGTAAATCAAACAGTAAATCAAACAGTAAATGCTGATTTTTTCTTCGATTTTCAACTTTGGTTGCGATCTTGAGTAATGTCGTTCGATTGAACATCTATTCCAGCTTCAACTCCGACTGACTCTATCAGCTTTTCTGACGGAGTAAACTCATCAATCAGCGTAATTATCACTGCTGCCGCAGGCACTGCAAGTAGCACACCAATAAATCCAAATAGCTTACCCATGACCAAGAATGTTACAATCACCATCACTGGATGAATATTAACTTGCTGACCCATCACCAAAGGCTGAACAACATGGGCATCTATTTGATTCATTACAAAGAAAAGTATCAACACAAATACTAGCTTTAGCGGTGAAATACTCAATGCTACTAATGCTGGTAAAAAAGCGCCAATCACCGAACCAAAATAAGGAATTATTTCAAATAATCCCGCAATAATCCCAAATGGTAGAGCTGACGGAATCCCCAAAATCAAAAGTCCAAACGTTGCTCCAACACCCAGAAATATCATCGCTATTCCTGTCCCGAAAATCCAGCCTCGCAATCTTGTCTCACAAGCCTTAAGGATTCGTTTAAACCGTTGATGATGTCGCCTTGGGACTAATCTTAAAATCCCTTTCACTAAGGAATTAGGATCGTAAGCCATGTAAAGCGCTAAAATTAACGTCGCTACCAACTCTACGGTTAAACTCAAAGCTTCACCTAAAAAAACTGGTACTCCCCCTAGTAACTGGTCGGTCAAATTCCGTAATTGTATTAGTGCTTGGGAAATGTCAGGAATAAAAGCAAATTTCTGACGCAGTTGCTCAACATCTCCTGTCAATCTATTGAGATAAGTTGGTAATGTTTTGATTAATTTTTGAGATTCAAATGTCACACTAGGTAGGACTACAGTAGCTAATACCACAACAAATCCGATGATTAATCCAATTAGTAACAAAACAGCAATATCCTGTGATTTAACTAACTTTTGCAAAAACCTTAATAGGGTTCGTAAAATTAAAGCAATCAATGCTGCAACAACTAAAAGTTCTAATACTGGTAAAAGTTGGTATAAAATATAGAGTACCACCGCTACCATTACTGCCAATGGCGCACCGCGAGTTAACTGCGACCATCCATTCTCTGTATCTCTGGGATTCGCCATTACTATCACTTATTCTTCTGTTTTAATTTTACAAATTTAGTGCCTGGGATGGCGCATAATTTTTCAGAATAGCTATGAGCCTGATTAAAACAAGTCTCGTTTTTCTCTCTTGTTTGTGCCCATATAGTCAAGTCAATTTTAATTTGTTTAGATATTTTACTTCCTAGCTAAAATTTTATTCTATTTACCCTCACAGAGGTCTAGAAATTTAAATTATCTTTCTTGAAAAATCAGTTTAACATTTTGTGCATTTGCATAAAATTATCCTGTTTTCTTGAGTTGAGCTATTTAAAATAGTGTCGCAGCCATGACCACAGTTGATTTTTGAACTGAACAGGCTCTGGTGATGGTGAATAAGTTGATGGTTTTGTTTGAGCAATATTATTCATTGAAAGTACACAAATAGTTAGTTCGCCATCTGTATAATATCTGTCACCTCCTCCGTTACGACCAACCCATGTGGCCCCTATACCTGTGACTTGATATAATTGGGCAATCTGGTGTGTCAAATCAATACTTTTAATTACGTTATCTCTTTCTTGATCAATGTCTGCGTCAATATGGTGAGTAATCTGTCCTGTGCGGTGGCTAAGTTCCACGCTTTGGTCAAATGTTGCTGAACCTAACCATAAGGGTCTACTATCAGCATTCAGGTTGTTTGATTGCCACAAGCGAATGTGATGTCTAGTTTTGGCATTGTTTCCTGTAGGTAGTTCAAAAGCTAAATCCTGTTTACGGCCCCACAGATATAAATTACTTACAGGTGCAGTTGGGTAAGAATCCTTAAGGAGAACACTTTTAGCAATTCCAACACTTGAGCCTAATGTGATCGGGTCTGCCGGATACCAGCCTGCTGCCAGTAGCACCTGCACCACTTCTGCTGTTGTACCGACAAATCCAATATTCAAAGGATCTCCAGAGATCCCTTCTGCCGTTTGCGTCGTTTTCGGAGAATGTTCCAGCTTGGGGTTATGTTCGTAGTGACGCCACAGTGCTGGTAAAACCACATAACTCACCACTCCATATAAGCCGAGTAAACCAACTGACGTTCCAAAAATATACCAAAACCAATGTCGATGTTTTGGGTGTTTATCACTATTTGAGTTAGAGGCTTGTTGCATTTGAATCCGGCGACCAAGCTATATTGACTTTTTTAATTAATCATCTCTAGCTAATGGGTTGTACCACTGATCCCTTGGCAAGAGCAGTTGATCTGACTCAGGTGGACCCCATGTATTTGGCTCATACTCATAAATGGGTGTGACGTTATCGAGAATTGGCTGGACAATCCGCCATTCCTCTTCTACGGTATCTTCTCGTACAAACAAGGTGGGATCGCCCCGCATAGCATCACCCAATAGACGTTCATAGGGTTCCATCTCGTCGCCACCTCCGTAAAAGGCTAGGAGTTCAACCGTAGAACCGATCATATCTTCTCCAGGGATTTTAGTGCGAGCGCCCAATCCCACAATTACCTCTGGATCTAGTAAAAAACGAACATAATTACCGTTTTCTTGTCTTCCCTCCTGGAACACATTTAAAGGTGGACACTTGAACTTGACCATCACCTCAGTAGTTTTGACAGGCAATTTCTTCCCAGCCCGAATGTAGATGGGAACTCCTGACCATCGCCACGTATTAATAAATAACCGCACGGCAACAAAAGTTTCTACTTGGGAGTCAGGCGAAACACCTTCTTCGTTGCGGTAATCAGAAAATTGACCGCGAATAATATCATCGGGTTGCACTTCCCCTATAGCTTTGAGAATACGCTCTTTTTCATCCCGGATGGAATCGGCAGCCGTACTGGCGGGAGCATCCATACACACTGAAGCCAATATTTGCAGCATGTGGTTTTCCACCACATCCCGAATTGCCCCAGTTTCCTCATAGAAGCGCCCCCTTCCTTGAATGCCAAAGTCCTCTGCCATCACAATCTGGATGCTTTCAACATAGTTGCGATTCCAGATGGGTTCGAGAAAAGAGTTGGCAAACCGAAAATAGAGTAAATTCAGCAGTGGTTCTTTGCCCAGGTAATGGTCGATGCGATAGATGGATGATTCGGGAAAAACTGATGCCAGAATTTGATTTAACTCGCGTGCTGATTTAAAATCCCGTCCAAATGGTTTTTCAATTACCACCCGCGCATTTTTAGCACAGCCTGATTCGCCCAATCCTGACACTACTTGTGCAAACAAGCTCGGTGGAATTGCCAAATAGTAGAGGGGATGAGTAGCATCACCAAGGGCAAGACGTAATTTTTCGTAAGTTTCTGGTTTGTTGTAGTCACCAGCAACGTACTGGAGTAGACCAGAAAGTTTCTCAAATGCGTCTTGATCTATACCACCATTATATTCTAAGCTATCACGTACCCTTTCCCTAAGTTGATCCGTTGTCCAAGATCGTCCGGCAACCCCAATCACTGGGACATTGAGATTCCCCCCTCGTAACATTGCCTGAAGGCTGGGGAAGATTTTCTTGTAGGCCAAGTCACCTGTTGCCCCAAAAAATACCAGTGCGTCTGAATCAGGAGTTCCCATGACTAACCTCTTTAAGAATTAGCTTTTTCATCATACCCGCCAAACTGATAGCGCATGGCTGACAAAAGTTTCTCGGCAAAGTTTGCTTCTCCACGCCAGCTAAAACGAGCAAAGAGCGCGTAACTTTTCACCGGAGTCGCTACAGATTCAATTGCTGCGTTCGCATTCTGGCGCCCTTCGCCAGAATTTGATACACGACCACCAAACTCTTCTAAATTGCGGCTTGTCAATAAGGCGATCGCTGTCAACCAAGTTGCATAGATTTTTCGCCTTCTGGTTTTGACCAATAATCTTTACCATAATTTATTGTGTCAATAAGCTTTAACTCCTATTTTTAAATGATTCTGGAAGTCCCTTAAGGGTTTGCAGTGGTGATTGCTTCTAACTATTGGAGTAATAATCTCTTGGGTATGGAAACACATGTAGGTCTATTATTTGCCGAAAAATGTACATACAAATACCAAGCTTTGTATATTCTTTACATTCTTCTCCTTTCTAAGCAATATTTTTTATAAATCAGTAGTTGACCACAAAAAAAGTGATAAAGAATACATAATTTCCTTTTTGAATGTTGCGATCGCCTCGCCATTCTCACGCTTCTAGAGTAATCATCAAATGAGAAAATTACCACTGGGTAAATCGGTAAATCGTACTTTAGGCACGGGGAATTCTGCCGAATTTGTTAAAAACTTCATTTAAGTCCGTGGTGTATAATCCAAGATGTGTCTTTTTTTCGCATTTCCTAAGTAATGCGATAGTTATATTTTAAACTTTCAACTTACATACGTATTTCATGCCTCGAAAAACTACAGTCCCATCGCAATCAATTAAAGTAACTCCTCTGGCTCTGTCTCAATTACATATCCGCTTAGAGTTTTTAGAAAAAGAACATCAATCACTACTCAAACAGATTAAGAGAAAGCGCACAGAACTGAAGAACTTTGTTGAACAGATGCGTTTTTTTGGCACAGAATTTCTCAATAAAGCTACTCCCGGTTTCCGAAAAATGGCTGAGTTAGACCAGGAAATCCATGCTCTGTTTGAGGAGATTCTTACTACTAGAAAGTTCGGTAAACAAACCCTCAAAAATATACAAGCAGTTTACCGTAACCTACAGATAACTGGAGCCATTAGTCTAAAACCCAACAGCCAACAGTTAGATACATTAGACGAATCGTTTGACAATGAAGATTCCCAATCAGATTTTTCAAAGGAAACTAGTGAACAACAGCATCAATATTGGCAAGGACAACAGTCTGTAGACTCTGCCTCTTTTGTCAGAACAGATGACCAAAGAAAAATTCGTCAAACATTTCTGAAATTAGCTGAAATCTTTCACCCTGATAAAGCCAGAGACAGTGAAACACAGAAGTCTCACACAGAAATCATGAAAGAAATTAATAAAGCCTACCAAGAGGGGGATTTAGCAAGACTTCTTGAAATTGAACAAAGTCAACAACCCTTAGAAATTATTGACAATAATAACGAGGATGATTTAACCCGTAGATGCCGAACTCTAGAACAGCACAATCAAATCCTCCTGACTCAATATGAAAAATTGAAACAGGAACTGCGTTTGACAAAAAATACTCCAGAAGGAACGATGGTTTGCGATTCTCGAAAAGCTGCTAAAAAAGGCATTGACGCTATGGCTGAGATCGTAGAAACAATGGAATCTCAAATTAACGTCGTTTCTGAGATTCGGGATTTCGTTAAGGATTTTAGAGAACAGAAAATCACTATTAAAGAATTTCTTGCTGGGCCAACACATCTGCACTCCTTAGATGAAGAAACTATAGAAGATATTTTGGAGCAGATGTTGTCAGAATTAATGAGATAGCAGTTTTTTCTGAAAAATTTTCGCTTTATTTGTGAATGCTCTGCTCAACTTCAAATGATTTTACAGAACTATGCCAATTAAAAAACACATTAATCTGAATGTTGGAAGTTTTCTTAATCCCGCAGATAAAAAGATAGTTGTCAATTTAGCTACTGGAGATATTTTAACTTTAATCACCCAAGAATTAAAAACTCGTTACTCCCCAGAAACTCAAAAACAATTACTTGAGGAGAGTTCCCAGTTGTTGCCTGATTTCGTGCTTCAAGAATTATTAAAGCGCCAAGAGCAGGTAGTAAACGTTAACCCCGACACCTTAATAGTGGTTAACTGTCAAATAGCAGAGGTAGAGGCAATACGGTTCGGATAAGCATTTTTCACTTTCCTTATGATCTGGGGAAAGGGTAAGGGTAAAGGATGTATTCAAAACCTTTCTCCTTTCCCCTTTAACCGAACCGTATTGACAGTGGGACGACCACGAAACAAGGAATAATTGGTATCCTGGGCAAACGATTCTCAACGATGACCGCTATACAATCAAGGATGTTAACTTGCTAGCTCAAAGAGCAAGGCAAGCTTTTTTGGAATATCTGCCTATTGGGTATACAAATAATCAGCCAGACAAAACGATAATTTATCGCTCCTTTAATCATGGCCCATTATTAGATATTTTCATGCTAGATGAACGCACCTATCGCGGGCCAAATAGCCCTAATAATCAGTCAGTCCCAAGTAAAGAAACAGAATTTGCAGGCAGAACACAAATACAATGGTTAAAAAGGCAATTACTATCATCAAAAGCAACATGGAAAGTGATTGCTAGTGATATGCCTCTAGGACTGATAGTTACAGATGGTAGCACAGACTTTGAAGCGTGGGCTAACGGAGATGGCCCAGCTTTAGGAAGAGAACTAGAACTTGCAGATTTACTCCGATTTATCAAAAATAAGAATATCCAGAATGTTGTTTGGTTAACTGCTGATGTGCATTATGCAGCAGCCCACTATTATGACCCCGCTAAAGCACAATTTAAAGACTTTAAGCCTTTTTGGGAGTTTGTTGCCGGCCCTCTAAATTCTGGCACATTTGGGCCAAACCAATTAGAAAACACTTTTGGCCCACAATTGATATTTCAAAGCCTTCCTCCAGGTACGAAAGCAAATCGACCTCCAAGTGAAGGTTTGCAATTCTTTGGAGGAGTTAAAATTGATAAAAATACAAAAATGATGACAGTGACATTGCGTAACTTGGTAGGAAAAACTATTTATAGCGTAGATTTACCACCAGAGAAATGAGCAATAATACTTGAGCCTCAAGCTGTAAATTGCTTTTGAAAAAATTTCAGTAGTATTGTAGGGTATCTTGGCAGAGCGTAACACTGCACAACTTTGGAATATTACGTTACACTATTGCTAACATACCCTACGTATATTTAAAAAATAAAATCCTGACTATTAACTATTTTTAATAGTAAGTGTTTTAAGTAAACGTCAATGATTAAAACAATAATTGCTTTTCTTATTATTGGGCTGATTATCACTGGAATTTTAGTCAATCCCATTTTAGTCAAAAGGCGAAGAACCCGCCTCAAGCATCGTCCTTTTCCCCCACTTTGGAATGCAATTATTGAGAATAATCTTCCCATTTATCCCTGTCTTTCTCCCGATGAAATCAGACGACTTAAGGGACATATTCAAGTATTCTTAGTAGAAAAACAATTTATTGGCTGTGGAGGATTACAGGTAACGGAGGAAATGAAAATTACCCTAGCTGCTGTTGCCTGTTTACTCTTACTAAATGAACGTGGACAGTACTTTCCTAAACTTCGTTCAATTCTGGTATATCCCAACACTTATTTTGTTAAAGAAACGACTCCTATCGGAAATTATGTTGTTGAAGAAAAGCGCGTGGCAAGGCTGGGTGAATCGTGGACAACTGACCAATTAGTAGTGTCTTGGGAACAGGTTAAAGAAGACACTACTAATTGGAGAGATGGACGTAACGTTGTGCTTCATGAATTTGCCCATCAGTTGGATCAAGAAGATGGTAAAGTTGAAGGGGTTCCTATACTGCAACAGAACTCAGATTATCCTATTTGGGCAAAGGTAATGACAGAAGCATATCAGCAACTTTGTAATGATGTTCTACAAGATGCAAAGACGGTAATGGATAGCTATGGTATAACAAATCCCGCAGAATTTTTTGCTGTAGCGACTGAGACATTTTTTGAGAAGCCGCAGCAATTATTGTCCAAGCATTCAGCACTTTATGAGCAACTGCAACGTTACTATAAATTAGATCCTGTGCAATGGGTGTAAACAATATAGGAATCCAATTTGATTTATGAAAAAATCTAAGTATATGTAGGGTGTGTTAGGCGTAAGCCGTAACGCACCTGACTCCAAAGTTTTTGGTGCGTTACTATTATTTGATTTATGAAAAGATGCGTAGGGTGTGTTAGCGACAGCGTAACGCACCATCATCAAGGGTTTAGTGCGTTACGAACTGCGTTCTAACGCACCCTACCATACCTAATTTTGTTCAAAAATCAAATATGATTCCTATATATTGCATTTAGTTCTATTTTAACGACTAAAGCATTTACTATAAACTTTGAATGATT
This sequence comes from Nostoc sp. KVJ3, assembly GCF_026127265.1. Lineage (GTDB taxonomy): Bacteria > Cyanobacteriota > Cyanobacteriia > Cyanobacteriales > Nostocaceae > Nostoc. Next base: position 78,072 of record NZ_WWFG01000008.1, on the reverse strand, counting down.
CACGCCTACTTATTTAGGACGTTTTCATCGCCAAAATCTTCAAAGCCACAGCTTCAGAAGACAGATCACCAGATACGACGGTAAAGCCCGCCTCCGTTCTTCATTACTCTGTGTCTGTGCGATCGCACTCGAGATTGCCTCTGCTGGAATAGCTGTTTCTAACGCTTTGAGTACCGTACCTGATTCCACTACAGGCGAGATCAGTGAAAATTCTTTAAGTTGCATTCAATCTCAGTACACTTGGGTGATAACCCTCAGTTTATCTGGTTTTTAGCTTCGCGCCTCATACAAACCAAAAGCTTTAAATAAATCTTTTTTAGCGCCCTCAATATTGTCCAGATGGAACCTGACTATCCCTCATCCACAGTATGCTTCTGCACAATCAGCATCTAGAGATAATACTTTTTCTAAATCAAAGAGTGATTTTTCTAATTCCCCAGATAAAAAATAAATATTCGCTCTATTTATCAATACCTTTGCCAAAACAAGAGTATGAAGAGAGAGGGCGCTCTGTAGTAGAGTTGTTGTCTTCCCAAACGACAACTCAAAAACTACAATTCGCCCATGTTCGACATCCTATCACTCTTACAATGCCTGCTACCGCAGATAAACGCTACAACAATGCGGCAGTTGAACTAAATAATCCTGGCCATGTTAGCGATGAGCGGACGAGTCACGATGTTGGGAATCTCTCGTTGGACAAGCACTGGTGGCAGTTATCGGACAATGTTGAGATTCTTTCATACAGTAATACCTTGGGCGACGTTATTTTGGCTATTTTTCCACAAGCATTTGTTCCGTGCAAATGAAGTGTATTTGCTTGCTGGAGATGAAGTTGTAATAGGTAAATCAGGAAAACTTTCCTTATGGGCTGGATAGATTTTTTTCGAGTCTGGTTAGCAAACCTATATCAGGGCTATCTTTTTTTACATTATCATTAGTAAGTGTGGGGCAAAGGCACTCATTTCCAATACAGATAGAACAGGTCATAAAGAGCGATATAGAAAAAACTAGCCCGTCACCAACCAAAGAAATAAAGCAGAAAAAGAAACGTGGGCGACCAAAGGGGAGTAAAACCAAGAATAAAACTCAGGTAATTCTCACATCTGAATTACTGCGAATTCAGAAGATGATTAAGTCATTATTTAAGTTATTAGCTAAATTTATTCCTCTAACTTACTTAGTGTTGGATGGTCATTTTGGGAACAATAATGCCTTGCAGATGGTTCGTCAAGTTAAGTTACATATAATTTCTAAGCTTCGCTACGATTCAGTACTCTATATCCCTTATCAAAATCCTGATCCCGATAAGCGCTCACGTCGTAAATACGGAGATAAAATTGATTACGATAACATACCTAACAAGTATTTATGTAAAAGTACCATTGATGAGGATATTCAAACTGATATTTATCAAGCGACTTTACAACACAGGAGAATTTGCCCAAGCTCTGAATGTAGTTATTCTAGTCAAAACCAATCTTAAAACTCATGCTTGCAGCCATGTGATTCTATTTTCTAGCGATCTGAAATTGTCATCTGAGAAAATAATTGACTACTACAAGCTGCGCTTTCAGCTCGAATTCAATTTTCGAGATGCCAAGCAATTTTGGGGATTGGAAGATTTTATGAACTTAAGTCAAACTGCTGTAACTAATGCTGTTAATCTAGCATTCTTTATGGTCAACTTATCCCATCATCTTCTCGCGGATTTTCGTCTCCTTAATCCCGACTCCGGCATCCTTGAGCTTAAGGCTCATTATCGTGGTTTTCGATATGTTCGTGAAATTTTAAAAATGCTTCCCGAAATGCCTGAGCCTATTTTATTAACCCAGATTTTTGCCAAGCTTACTTCTTTAGGGCGTATTCATCCCGTTTCTACAGGCATTGAACCCTCGTAAATTGGCTAAGGTATTGTTTATATAAGCTGATAAACAGTTTGGGTCAAGTAAAATTACTTGATTGTAATCTAAGATAGCTGCTGGGTTGTCACCAGTTAAATTTTTATACGTATCAGCCCGATTTAGATAAGCCTGGACTAATTTTGGATTCAGAGCAATAGCTTTAGTATAATCTTCAATCACCTTGGGAAATTCTGACTTATGACAGATTTTTGACCGAGCTAATCCTCGATTATTATAAGCTTCAGCAAAATTCGGATTCATTGCTAATGCGTTATCAAAAAGCTGAATTGCATTTTCATATTTTTCGATTTGAAACTGAATTAGTCCTATAGTATTGTGAACTTCAGCAAAATTAGGATAAAAATAAAGTGCATTTCTGAAGCACTCCATCACTCCAGATAAGTTTCCTGATTTGAGATGCTCTATTCCTTTGTCATACCACAGTTGCCCTTGTTCTACATCAATGTCTTCCATTAATTCCACCAAATATTCTCTGTTTTAATTTAGAATTTTTTAAATATTCATCGACTTGGATATTTAGCTGAGTTAGTTAATTTATCCTTGTATTTCTAATTCTTGGCTTTTATTTTTCGCTAAAATTTTATCTATCTGACTATTCGCATCCTCAAAAGTTTGCAATATCTGTGGAGTTAGTTTATTAGTCTGTACCCTCCCAGATTGCAAGTTTAAAATTACCTCTCCATCTTTCTGCGAAATAGTTAAATCCCTCTGCTGGGTATTGAAAGCCAAGTCATAAATTTTCCCTTGGACTTTAGTACCATTTTCATCAGATTTACCCCAGACCATGCCAATCCTTTGAGCAATTTGAGTCAGCCGACTGATGGCTTCAAGTTCAAATTTATCTTTATTCATTACTGTCAACGCTTCGGCTGATAATTGCTCACCAGCTTTAAACTGATTGGCCACTTCTACAATGCGTTTTTTGTAATTTTCCGGCTTCCCTAACTTATCTGCGGCATTGTACCAATTTCTCAAGTCATCAATAGTAACTGTCACGGACTTCTCTACACTTAGAGATTCGGTTTTTGTACTATTACTAATGTCTGGTGTAGAAGGAGTAGTGGAGAGTAATAGAGTTATGGATTGGTTAGGTGGGGATTGTGCTGTTTGTTCTGGTGGTTTCAAAAACTGCGGTCGTGTGGCGAGGGAATTAACTCTTTGTTGATAGTCACTATCCGATTCAATAATTGCCCCAAATTTCTTGGTCATGCTCGACAAAGTTTTGGCAGGGATGGAGCTATCAACCAAGTTAAATACCGCTAGACCTTTTTTAGTTTCCCTGATAACATCTTCTATTGGTACTTGCTGCCATTCAACTTTTTGAGCAGTTAACCACTTAGTCACAGTCTCAGCTTTCTGGTTGTCAACAGCCAAACCCATGACTCCAAGTTTTTTGTTTGATTCTGTAGAAAATAAGAAAGTAGGACGCTCTTTAACATGATGTAGAATTTTCGCACTACTATCAATCATTTCCTGTTGTTGGCGGTTAACCGATTGAGTCCCAAAAACTTGGAATTCCTTCGTCCACTTCTGGGGATATTCAACGGTATTAGGGTCAATTTGAGCGCAAATCACAGAAAAATTACTTTGAATAATAGCGTCGGCGTGTGTAAGTTGTCCGGTTTTGAGTAGTCCAAGCTGTCTGAGCGCGTCTTTGTCTTTTTTAAAGTGCAACACTCCCAAGGGTTCACCATTTAAAAACACGGCATCTCTAGTTTTTAAGGGTGGCAAATCGATAGTCAGTTTTCGGTAATCCAAGTCATCGAATGTCTGACCAGAAAAATCATAAAAGTTAATTTTATTAATTTGAGGAGATTCCCATTGGGAGATTCACCCAGGACAAAAGCTTGATCCCCAGTTTCAGAGATTGACGTGAGCTTTAATTTTAGGGGATTACCATTTTTCAGGTAATCAACTTGTTTTAACTGTTGGACAGAATCATTGTCTAACTCGCCCAAAGTCAAAGCATCAATTTTGATTTTTACTGTTTTGTCAGTCACCGGCACAGTGCCAAATTCTAAGTTGACCGGTTCGGCGTTAAAAACAAGTCCTGCATAAGAGAAGTTTCTAAGTTCACGGATGATAATCTCAATCGGCTCGTTTCCTGGTAGTCCAATAGTGGCCTTAGCAGTAGCAGGTTCCACGCCAACCATGCTGGCTTGCGCTTTCGTACCAATGGGAAGCTGTGCGGTTCTGGTTTCGAGCATGGCGAATTCTTTATATTCGCCATCAGCATCCTGTACAAACAAGAGTCTGGAAACGTGGCGTTCGTGTCCCGGTGGGTGGTGGCTAGCCCTAATTTCTATCGCGTGTTTTTCGGTGGGATTCCAGTCTCGACCCAAAAATTGATTTGCTTCATTCAAAAGTGTGACTAACTTCGGTTCAGTAAATTGCAACTTATCTAAGCGAGAAATAATCTCATTGGGGAAAGCAGCGAAAGCAAAATTAGAGACTTTTTTCGCGATCGCTTGGGGATTTGCGTTTTCTTTTCTTGCAACTTCAAGTTCATCTTGGCGGGATGCACAGATGTTCCAAGCGGCGGCGGCGGATGCAAGTTTTTCTGACTCTGGGATAGAAGCGTAAAATGCGAGAGCCGCCTCTTGTGCCTTGTCGAAAAGTAATTTAGTTTGGCTTCTAGTAAGTTCTGGTTTTAGTTCTAGGAGTTTAGCTCCCTGCATGGTCATCCCCGATTTGAGGTTGTGGTCAGTCACAGATTGTTGGCTAACTGTCCCCAGGTTGCGGTAGGCGGGTTTCTTATCCTCCCCAATCTCACCATTGATTTGTGCAACTGCTAGTAATTTGTGGGGGCGTTCTTTAGTTCGCCATTTCTCTGGTATTTCGTCTAGGCGAATGTTCAACGTTTGGGCTTTCCAAATCAGAGGATGTTCGTAATGGGTGAGATTGGTAATTTCGAGTTGCGCTCCCTGTGGAGTTTGGATGATTGCTGATGGCCCTTTCTCGGTTTCCCGCCGTCGCTCCATACGTACCGCAGCGTTGAATTTCTGATCAAACTCGTACTTGGCGGCGATCGCTGCAAATTTTTGCTGTGGTGTAAATTCTACTCCTTTGAATAAGTCTTTAAACTGGACGATGGGGCGCGATTCTAACTGTGATTCTTGGAAATATTTATTAGTTTGGCTAATTAATAATTCTACTGGTGAGTAGCCCTTTGGTGTTATCCCCGTGTTTAAATAAACTGACGAAGATTTCTTATCTTTAATATAATTAACATCACGATACAAGTAGCGGCTGTTTTCCAGGATTTTATCCATCTCAGGTTTTTAGCACTTTTGAATAAATCAACCGCTATTTGGTTTTGATAACATCCCTCACCAATCATTTCTCGGTACATCAGGCGGTTAACATCCATTGCCTGCTGAATAATCTCTGGAGTTTTGTTAGGATTCTCTGCTAGAGCTACAACAGATTGCATGAAAGGTTTGTACTCTGCTCTAATTGGTTTGGGCTTCTGGTCATATTCCTGTTCAAATAAACTTTGATAATGGCTAGATACTTGCTCTAAATATTCTGATTTTTGTTCTAAAGTCTCATAAGTGTTTAGTACCTCAATTTCTGATTCTAATGCTTCCAGTGCTGTCACTTGATTGTTGATTATGCCCACGCTGATGCTATCGCTCATGTGGATAGCGATTTTTTCAAATGGAGGCTGGCTTCCATCAATGGGATCATAAAATGATTGTTTTTTGAGCTTAACCGTGGGCGAATAGGCGTTTTGAGGACGGTTTCTTCGCTCTGCCTCTGCCGTTAAGTTGGGATATAAGCTGGCTTTTGCCACACCAATGCAATCACCATCGTAGTCTCGTGCTTGGCGTTCTGATTCGGTTTCTGCTGGATCGATAAAATCAACATCGATTCCTTGTGCTTCTAACTCTGTAATTCTTTGCTGTATGCGCTTGTGGTCTTCGTCATTGACTACAATTATGCCTTCTAAGGGTTTACCATCTGCCCCTAACTGATCCTTAACATATTTATTATTAGAAATACACAAACCATTAGAGTTGAGGAAAGGAGAACGGAAGTTAAGAATTTTTTCTTGCTCATCAAGCCAAGAGATACAAATTTCACCATTTTTGAGTTCCTTAGAGGGAATAATCATTCCTCGGTCAAAAGTAAGCGTTTTCCCAACAGCAATATCTCGCCACTCACTTTGTACAAACCGATTTAATTCCTGTTTGACCTTCTCAGTTTCTAATAACTGCTGATGCCCTAGTAAATCGGCTTTAATGAGTTTGTACATGAATAAGTCATCTTTAGTACTCTCGTCATCCAACTCCTCATCTGCATCTAAGCCATCATTTCTCTCTAAGTTTTTAACATCTGTTTCAAGATTTGTGACTTCTCCTGTTTTTAATTTATTTTGGCTCAATGATTCTTTACGTTTTTCATATCTTTCACAATAGTAAGCAGCAACAATTCTTGGGTCATCTTGAATAGAGACTAATCTTTGAGCTTGTACCTCTAGTTCTTCGGCAAAATCTTTCATTCCTTGGGGGAAAGATGCCAACAATTGGGAGATAGACATCTGTCCTTTTTGAGATTGCCCTTTTTCGGCTAACCAAATATTTTGCTGATATAATCCTGGTTGCATTTGAGGTTTAGTAGGGCCTTTGGGTCTATCCTTGTCTGTTCCCTTAAAACTGCTTACTGGGAGAATTATGTCTATTTTTGGTTTGCTCTTGGCATCTGCATATTCTATTCTATCTAGTCTGTATGGTCGGAGTGTTCCTTTGCCAAAACGGTATTTAGTAGTATCCTCTCCAACTCCATCCACCCAACCAAATCGATGCTGAATTACACGATAGCTCTTATCTGCTTGGGATTCTCTTAAGGTTACTTTGTCATAAAGCTGTGTTGAAATCTGCCCATAACAATCGCCAACTAATTTATATGCTAAATCATTCGATAATATCCCTCCATTTTCACCCCTGTTATCAGTAGAATCATCTACTACCAGAATGTTTAGCTTTTCGTGAATCGCATTTTTACAAGCCCCAAGGAAGATGGAACCATAAGCCCCCCGATCTTTACTATCTGGACAAATTTTTTGAATTGTTTCTAAACATTCTTTATCTCCATAAAGTAAGCGAGTCTTAGAAGACAGTAATAAAATTTGTCCATCTGGATGATTCTTTAATTCTTCAGCAGTACTTTATTCATCTGAATGTCCAAATGAGAATTCTTTGTTAGGAAAGTAAAATTCCAGTAAAGTATTACTGAGCTTTTCAGTTAAAATAGTTTTACGCTCATCTGTATAAATCCATTGATTGAGCCTGGGATCAAAATGTTTAATTTCCAGAGTCATGGGTTTAAGAAGTTAATGGAACTTGGTTAATATCTTGAGAGGTTTGTATGTCAAGAATTAAGCGTTGGATAAATATGCATAAGGAAGAATTCAATGCAGATGGAACTTTAAAAGATGAAGTAAGACAACAAAAATTATCTCTTGGCGCACATCCAGAAGCAGTCGATGACTACGCTCGTAGAGTAAAAGAAGAGTATGACGAGTGGAAGCACTTAGACGAGACTGATCCAGAGCCGTGGCCAATCTACACAGCCTACGATTTCTTCACTGAACAAGAAAAAAAGGAATTTAACCCAGATGGTTCTCTCAGACCTGAATATGTAGAATACGCTCAGAAAATTGGTATCAGTGAAAGTGCCCTCGAACAGCTTGAGTTGCGCAAGAAAATCGAGGTTGATGATTACAACAAAGTGTCTGTTAAATACGCAGAAAAGGGCATCAATTTCGGCGCATGGCAAATGAGAGGAAGGATTGAAGACAGCAGAACATACGTTCAACGTCGGCAGCAGATGGAGCAAGACCTGCGTAACTTTGAGGATGTTGACAGCTTGCCTTTCGACAAGGACACAGCATTTTAGGCGGGAGCTATGCAGAGCGAGTGATAATATAAGCTGAAAGCATTATCAAACAAGGCTCTCAGCTTTTTGCGTTGAATTTCTGACGCTGCCTGACCATTTGGATTAACGCTGTTGGGCAGCAGGTGGGTTAGCAGCTGCCGATGGTTTGACTCTGGCGAACGCTCCATTGAAAAAGGCAATCATTCCTAAAATGGCGAAGGCTGTAATGATTAATATGTGCAGTGAATTTAATGCCGAGCGTTCTCTAGCTACTTCAGCCCACATTACTTGCAGTTGGTCTTCCGTTGTCTGCTGGGCTAAAAAGCGGATTGTTTGGTTAATTGGCTTGCCGTTCTATAGCTGGAGGGATTACCCCAGGCGATCGCACAACTGATTTGTTGGAAGCGGCGGCAAGGAACGCAAACATTCCTAAAATAGCAAAGGACGTAATAATCACTTGCTGTACGGATGCAAAGACCGACTTTTCTTTCTCCTTTTGGACAGTAATGCGATTGAGATTCTGTTGAAATGCCGAGAAATACAAATAATTCAACACTTTCTCACACAAGGCAGGGTCTTCACCTATTTGTACTTTCTGGCATAGGAGAATTTCTAGATGCTCTTGGCGGCGATCGCTTGTAGATAAATCGCGCTCGTCCCACAGTTTTACTTGGGTTGTATCTAAAGGTCTATTAATACCTAATAAAGTCATACTATGGCCTTCTTTAGTTGTTGAGTTAGTTGAGGGAACAGGTATAATCGATAATTCAATTACACCTAGTGTGCTTTTTGAAAAATGGAACTCATACCTAACTTAAGAAGTTTAAATATGCTTCCTAAAAAGAACTAGCAACTTGAGTACTGAAAAAATCAAAACTCAGGTTGCTAGTAAAGTTTGAGAATGTATGCTATATTTCCCAGTCCAAATCTTCAGTTGGAGATGGAGATAAAACCTGTGCTTTGGGTGGTGGCTGGGGTGTATCCGGCTGCAATGGGTTCGTCCCATCCTGAAATAATTCTTGTGCCAGAGTCCGTCCATCGCCGTCAATGTCGCTTGCGAGAAAATACTCCAAAACCTGCGGTGTAGCACCATCAATTGCTGCTTGTGCCAATAAGCTTTTAATGAATTGGGGGGATGCTTCACTATCAGCCAGAATCTTTAAGGTCTGTTCGGCATCTTGGACGGTCATCTGAGAAATATTTTTTACACCCGCTTCTTCCCAGACATCGCCAAAATACTGACGATATTGCTGATTGAAGTCTTGCTCTTGGGCGAAACGGGCTAATTCTTGTACTTGTAATTGTGTCGTCTCTGACATATCAATTGACTAAGGTTAATTGTTCGCGTTTATTGTTTGACTCAACCATCTTGAGCAATTGTTGATTAAGCGGAGGGAAACACCATTCAAAGCCAAACCCTTGCATTTATTGGCTTTGGCGATGTTAGACAGAATGTCTGTCTAACATCAGACAGCATTTGTACAACAACATAGATTCGTTACAAGCCCTGTCTTTTCACTCTGGTTTGCATTGGTCGGAGTTCCAAGCTCAGTCCAATGCCGTCTTCACTACACCCAACACCCTATTTTTGACTAGTAGTGATATAACCTAGAGCGGTAAAACTTGTTAGAGGTAGGTTGGAAGCATAGTATACTCGTTTGATATTTTCTAAGACGCATACGTAATTAAGCCTTTAGTCTCACCTCTCCAGTTAGTTTTGCCGTTCTAGGATATAACCGTTCCTTTGCCAAATCTCCGTGTCTGGTTTAGAACTCTTGAATGGTTTGAACATAATAATCAGGAACTAGGGGTTTGTCTTGGCGGTCATAGCTCAATTCATGATCCAAAAACTTGATATGGCTAATATGGGATGCCCAAGCATCGGCTATCCTATCACCTAATCCCATTGTGTCTAAATATTTAGGTAGTTCCATTCCGCCATTCCAACAAATGGGGATGCCTTCACCATCAAAATGTTCGGTTAGCTCTTGGCGTATAAAGGATGCTGTCCCACCACAAACTAAGATTTCATCCATTTGAGCAATATTTCTCAACCAGCGCCATAAAGCACGGCAGTACTCTTTGCGAACTATCGGCAAAATCCGACAAAACAACTCTACATCAGCATTGATTTCTTCGGTTCTGGTTTTGCGTGATAAAAACCGCAGTGCATCAAAATTGTTATTCGTGGTTTCGGCTAAGGCTGAAATTAGGCGTAAGTCATCTTTTGATAAACCAACGGCAGTACGTTCTACAAACTGATGCACCACCCAATTCATCCCTAAATCTGTAGATTCAGCTTTTATTGCATTGCCCTTGTGCGACAGAATAAAACTGGCATTACGATAGCCTAACATCAGCATTCCTATACTTTTTTGGAAATAGTTTATGTTGACGTTGCGACTGCGATATGCCATGATACCCGCCCCTTCTGGACTGACATCAAAACTACGTAATTTTGCTTTTAATCTCCCTGTTGGCGTAATTATTCCTGTTTTTAAGTTCTATGCTAGTTTTGCTCTGAGCGTTTGCCCATCTGACGCTTCTCCCACTGGCAACAGCAAATGTACATATAGCTCTATATCTGGGTTTTTCACTCCCAGCCGCCGAATTGCCAACCATAACATAGCTGCTACTTTCGGTAAGGCATATTGATACTTCAAATCTCTAATAGCTGATGTCCCCGCGAACATACTTTTGGCTAATGCTCCCAGGACATAGTATTCTGACCCAATCCCTATCCATACCGTCGTATCTTGTACGAGTTGATTTGACAAATATTCTATTGACTCTACCCCTAAATCCGCTATTTCTGGTTCCATTGCTAAAACTATTGGAACCCCATCTGGATAAATCTGTGCTATCCCCTTCTGGGAACTTGTCCCTAAATCAATAGTTATCGCAACTTTTGTGTAGTCTTTAGAATTATTCTTTTTATTCATCTTCAGCCCCCGTTTTGTTTGTCCCAGCCAAACATCCGCTTAATGTCGGTCATCTCTTGATAGTTTTGCGAGGAAAGAAATTCATTGTCATCGTCATCTTCATGGTCTTCATTTTCCTCATCAGTAGAACTTATCTGCTGATCTGCGGAAATAATTCCTAAGATAGATGGACTATCTGATGCCACTATGTCTGATGCTTGCATTGATATATTTGATGTCACCACTAGCGGGTCTGGTGCTATCCCGCAAGTTCTCCGAATCATACTAATTTGTGCTTCTAGTTGACTGATTGCCCAAATGCCAATCTGTCTTAATTCTTCTCCCCTCAGCCCCGAAGAAAACAAGGCAAGAGGTAGCCAGTGTTTTTTTAGTGTCGATGTAATTGTTTCCGAATAATCTTCCTTCAAATTTAAAGGCTTTGACCTCAAGTAATCAATTACTTCTGCATCTGCACTGTCACTCGGTCTTCTAAATGACACTACTCTATATCTAGAATCATTCATTTTTTTGACTAAAATTCTGATTAGCTTAACGCGCTTTCTTAAAATTATTACACTAATTTTTATCGCCCAGTTTTTTTATTTTTATTTTGATACTGCCTAACTTAACTAAATTTAATATTTTTGCTTTTGAAATTTATGTTGTCTGCCTAAATAAAGCATTTACTTAATAATGAATGCACATACAACACCGCATTTTTTCTTCTAATCCTTCACTTAGACCCTCATTTTTTTAATCCCTACTAATTTACCGGGGTTTTATTTGCTTTTACGTGTTTAAAATGTATTACTAATCACAGTTACAAATAGCAGACATTTTGCACCTAAAACCCCTATTTATATACAAAATGTCTGCTATTTTGCACCGCTTATACACGCCTTTAAATGCTATAGCTGTCATCAAATGTTCACAATCAGGTACAAAATGTCTGCTATTTTGCACATCACTTTTTTGAAAAATTGCCCTCTAATACTTACTCTAGAAACGTTTGAGGTGATTTGCCCAGTTTATTATATTCTCAATAATCCCAATTTTATTGAGAATATATACTACAAAAGTATTGCTTTTGTACTTCAAAAAGCCAGATTTTTTCCTGTTGCGCTACAAAATACTAATGAAAATTACAAATTAGCACTGATTAACTTCAAGCGACTGCTAAAAAATTCCGTTGTAAACCATTTTACTCCTGAGTAATTCTCAAAAAATTCTGTGAGCAGCCCATTACTTCTCATTAATCAAGATTTATTGACAGTTAAACAACCCAAAAGCCTTGCTATTGCGTGGTTTTTTAGTCCAAATCACAGAAAGTCGGGTGTTCTCTACTTAGGCTCAAATTGTGTCAACGGTGACTATGCTACTAAGGTAATCTTGGGGATAGCGGGAGAATTGCCTGTGAAATGCCTCAGAACTGCTGTAGGGCAGCTTAAGATAGTCGTACGGTTATTTGCCCATTTTCGCATTTGAGCGATTTAGCTTTAAAAAAGGCGTGAAATCGAGAAAAAACAGCAATAATTTGAGTAATATTTGTTTCTCAGTCAGTCAGCCCAAAAACTTGTATTTCCAAATTTTAGTGTAGATAAAAAATGGCATACGCGATCGCGCGATTAAAAAAATTAAAGCGGGGTAACATATCAGGGAGTGCATCTCACACTGCACGAGAAAGAGAAACCCCTAATGCAGATCCCACTCAAAAAAATATTCGGTTCATCGGTAGCCTCAACCCAGAGGAACGACTAGAGGATTTAGTCTTAGCCAAGATAGGGGAAAACGAGCAGAAGCGGAAGATTCGCACTGATGCGGTGTACTGCGTGGAGTTACTGTTGAGTGCATCGCCTAGTTATTTCCGTCCCGACTGCCCCACCCAAGCCGGTTACTATGAACCACAAAAGTTGGATAACTGGGTAGAAGCGACTCACCAGTGGTTAGCGGATGGATATGGATCTCGCATTGTCCGCGCCGAGTTACACCTGGACGAAGCCACACCCCATATTCACGCTTATTTTGTCCCCCTTGATGATCAAGGACAGCTACGGTGCAATCATTTCTTTGACGGGCGGCAGAAAATCCAACAATTTCAAGATTCTTACTACCAGACAATGCGGTTAATTGGGTTGGAGCGCGGTATTAAAGGAAGCAGAGCAAAGCACCAGGACATCAAGGATTTTTACCGCATTGTGGAGGAAGGGCGCGATTTAGAAGTTGATGAGCTAAGTGCAGAACATCTTTTAGCCAAAGCTGCCGACCGAGACAGGGCGAATCAGCGTAAACAGGAAATGGAAGCTACAGCCAAAGCTCTCTCACTTGAGAATGACCAATTACGGAGGCGCATAGAGCAATTGGAGCAAGAGAATCAATCAATAAAAAAACTTACCGAGTGGTCAACTGATTTAGCTTTGGATGATGTTGCTTGGGAGTTAGGGCTAAATTATGATCGTGACCGATGGAGGGGTCACGGACACATCATCAATATAGATGGCTCTAAATTTAGCGACCTTGCTCCCGATTCTTATTTTGAAGGTAGTAATGCAATTGATTTGGTGAAACACGTTAATCAATGCAACCAAACAACTGCGATCGCATGGCTAGGGGAAAGATTTGGTGAAGTCGGCGCAAAACGTGCAGCGATCGCTCATGCTCAAAAAGTTACGGCTGACATTATCCAAACTCAACCAGCACCCCAATTCACCCCACCCATTGAGGATAAAGCTAATTGGTCAGGCGTTGAACATTACCTAACTCAGAAACGAGGCATACCCTCTGATTGTGTACAAATGTTACATAACCAGGGACTAGTTTATGCCGACTCAAAAGCAAATGTAGTGTTTGTGATGCGGGATCTCAATGGAAAAACCAAAGGAGCATTTTTAGAAGGGACAGCTAATAATTTCTCTGGTTATGAGTTAGGTACAGTTCGCCGTGATAGCTGGTTTTACTTTACTTTGGGGAAAAAGCCTAGCGAACAAACTAGTACTGTCGTACTGTCTGACTCTCCCATTGACACCATTTCAGTAGCCATGCTGGAATATCAGGTTAAAGGAATACCAGAAAACAGAACAGTTTACATGGCAGTAGATGACACTTCAAATTTACCTGTTGAAAGATTACGTAATGTTCCTTGTGTACAGGTAGCTTTTAGTCAATCAACAGTGGCACGGGCTGTTAAAGAACTACTGCCACACTCGACTCAACTCAAGTGCGAAAGTCGGGATTGGAATACGCAGTTAATCAATTTCTCCCATCAATTACAACAACGTTATTCACAACAAAAACACGAGGAATTAGAGCTATAGTTGCAAAAAAGTCAAGCTCCTCTAGTACCGATTTTTTCAGTACCAAAGTAGCTAGTAAAGAGTTTTAGCTATCAATAATATTGGGGTGAAATTTAACTAAAGCCCTAATGAATAATGAGTTAATTAAACAAATATTCTCTCTAATCAAACTTAACAATAAGCTGATAGCTGTCGAGTCTCCATTACAAGAAAGACTCAAACTTTTGACAAATCTCGCCAGTGAATGCCAGCAATACAATATTAACTGTTACCTGTGGATGCTGGAAGATGACCAACTGCACCAGTTATCTACTAATGAGGAGGGATTAAGTTTACAAACTGTTAATCAGTATCAAGCGATCGCCAAAAGCAGACGCGAACATTACTTTGAAATTCTGCGATTCTGGAAAACTACCGATTGACAAGGGATTCTCATACTAGAAGGTATATTCCCCTGGCTGGGCGAAGCTACCACTGACCCAGATTTCTTTCTGACTTCCGAGTGGATTAAGTCAGCCCTCATTAACCTGAAGCTGTACAATCACTCTTGCAACAAAACAGCGATTCTCTTAGGGTCAAATGCCACTGTGTCATCTGACATTGCCCCCGAAGTTCCCACCATTGTGCAACAACTGCCAGCTATAGAGGAAATAAGCAGTTATTTATCCCAAGTATTACCAGATTACAGTCATGGCGATATTCATGCGACGGCGAACGCCGGCTTAGGGATGTACTTGGCAGACATTGACTATGGAATCAGACAGGCAAGCGCTCCTGGTGAAATTAAACCGGATGAGTTAGTAGAAAAACTGTCCGATTACAAAATCGAACTGTTCAAGCGGATTTATAATATTCAATTTCTCCAACCCCCTAGCACTTCTATCGGGGGGCTGGAACTGATGCAGCAAGCGTTTAAAACTTATAAGCGCCTTCTATCCTCATTGGCGAAAGCCTATAATCTTCGTTTACCCAAGGGGATTTTATTAATCGGCCCACCGGGAACAGGAAAATCTTACTCGGCTAAAGCAAGTTCTGCACAATTGGGGCTACCTCTGATTTCAGTAGAGTGGGGGAGTTTCCGCAGTTACGGTAATTTGGCTGAGTACAAGCTAAAAAGCTTACTCGCACTGGTAGACCGAATCAATCGTGTAATTTTATACCTGGATGACTTTGATAAGGGATTCGCCGGGGATGATGATTTATCCAAACGCCTAGCTGGTATGCTTTTGACCTGGATGCAAGAACGTACTAGTGAGGTTTTAATTATCGCTTCGGCTAACAATATTCAATGGCTACCACCAGAGCTAACCAGAAGTGGACGCTTCGACGAGATTTTCAAGGTGGATCTCCCAAATTACGGCGAACGGCACTCAATTTTCAAGATCCATCTCGCTAAATTCGATGCTCGTTTTCGTAACGGGGGCGATGGGTACAGCGAAGAAGAATGGAAAAGGTTACTCAAAGCCACGCAGCGATGTGTCGGTGCGGAAATTCAAGCCATTGTTGAACGTGCCGCAGTCTCTACTTTCTGTCAAATGTTTGGTGATTATGTTACACCAGCTAGCGAACTGCCATCGCTTGAGATTACATTGTCGGCATTGCTGGCTGCAAGGCAGAGTATGAATCCTCTGGCCATCCGCGAAGCTGACCGAGTTGAAAGTATGCGTAACATTGCGGCTTTGCATGGACTTCCATCTAGCCCGATTGATTCATCTATATATAGTCTCGGCAATGTTGATATTTTTGGATAATTATGCAAATTCTTAAATTTACTAACGAGAAAGATTTATACGTTGCTGTCTTCAAATTAATAAACAGGCTAGGCCCTGTTGCTGGAGTATCAATTATCGTTGGCACTGTGGCGCTCGGTTACGTCCAAACTCGTCCCCAGGATTTACCAGTTACGCACATTCTCACGAAAGGCGATCGCACATTTAAGTTGGAAGTTGCTTCTACACCAGAGCAATTAGAGAAAGGGCTGAAATTTCGAGCATCCTTAAACGGCGATGGCGTTCCGCCCACCGTAGGTGATCGCGGGATGTTATTCAACCTGGGAGGAGAAATTTACAACGTGCCTTTCTGGATGTACAAGGTAAATTTTCCATTAGACATCTTTTATCTTAAGGACAATGTGGTGACAACTGCGATTTTCAATGCCCAACCGTGTCACAAAACCCCTTGTCCCATCTACAAGGGGAAAGTTGCCAATCAAGTGCTAGAGCTAGCAACAGGCGCTGCCAATATCAAGGTTGGCGAGCGGCTTAACATCCAACCGTTATCAGTTTTGCCTAAGAATAATATCAGTCTTGACAGAGGCAATTCTTTGAGAACCAAAAATAATCGCTGGTAATTGTATAACGTATTTTTTAAAAATCAAGAAACCATAGTACTGAAAAAAACAGTACCTAAATAGCTTCATGCGTTGAATCAAATATGGCAATCTATTTATGGAAGAGTATCAGGGTAAGAGCATCTCAATCAGGCTTGACACAAGGAATCAGAAGAATCTAAAGTATTGTCAATGAAACAACTGAGAACCTGAATCATATAATTGTTATCCATAGCGGTGCGTTTCATTTTTTGACGAAGACTACGTTTGTAGGTCTGTTCACGGTTAAGAGCATTGAGAGCGAAGCGTCGTAAAAGAGCAAAATTTTGGGGACTGTGGAAAGAACGAATGCGACAAGCGTCTTCTGCAAAAGTACAGTCGAGAGTCCAGTGAGCCTCGTTTTCAATGCCCCAGTGTTTTCGGATAGCCCGACCGATAATTTGAGCATCACTGTTTAAAGAAGTGAGATAAAACTGAACCTCACGAGTAGTTTTATTCCAAAGATGACGAACACGGACAACCATAACTAGAGATTGCAAACCTGCCCATAATTTGGGTTGATAAAGCTCACCGATAGCCGCAATGGGTACAGTCCAAACTTCACGAATTTCCGTGCGATGATGTGCTTTTTCAATCCGTTTGTCATAACTAACATTAATCCCCGAAAATTGCTCTGCTTGCGCTTTGTCAAACCATTCTTTGACTTGAGAATAGAGCATGGGATGGTTGGCTTTCAGTGCCAGGACATAATCAGCTTTTTTGGCGATAATCTGTTTGGCAATTTCGGTTTGTGTTCCCATTGCATCAATGGTGATGATACAGCCAGAGATGTCTAGCATTTCTAACAGTGCTGGAATGGCGGTGATTTCATTGGATTTATCTTCTACTTTCACTTGTGCCAACACTAAACTGTGCTCACTCGCCCAGGCACTTATAAGGTGGAGTGCGCTTTGACCTTGATTGCGGTCATAAGAACCCCTAATTGTCTTTCCATCTATGGGGATAATTTCTCCTCCCATGTTTGTGATTAGGGTTTCTACCCATCTCAAGAAACATCGATTTAATGCTTCTGGGTCGATCAACTCAAACACTCGTCGAAATGTATCATCTGAGGGAATACCATTTGGTAATGCCAGAAACTCTTCTAACCATGTTTGCTTGCTGATGCCATAATTCTCGATGTCTTCCCACCCTTGTGCTCCAGCTATGATTGCTAAAATTGCGATGACTAAGATATCTGTGAATTGATGTTTCTTCGTCCGCTCTACTCTCTTGTCTTTGATATCCGAGAAATGCTCAACTAGACTTTGTTGAATACTGCCAATGTCTGCTATTTTTCTTGATTTGGCTGACAACGAGTATTTTTGACACTATCAGCAGATTTAGTTTCAAAGCCCTCTGACATCAATTTGGCTCCAGGAGATTTTCAATCGAGTAATTGAATTCATCTCATTGATCTTGCTCGGTCGTCAAGTCTATTTTTTACACATTCATTAATACTATCTTCTAGAACTTGTCAAGTTTTCTTTATACCAAATTAGATGCGCTTACCCTGAGTCTAAATCAAAACGAGGAGAAGATTATGATGAAGATGAATTTCCTGACCATTGACAAAGTAAACAAAATCATTGAGCTTGCTAAGTTAGTTTATGGTTCCAAAACTCTCCAATCAATATCTGATATAAAATTAACAGATTCCAATACAAAAACCAAGGAACTAATCGAATTTTTGATTGAGCGTCAAACATTAAGCACTCCCATAAATACATTGTCTGAATACATAAATAATCTTTCTTCGGAGGAAACAGCAAAGCTATAGCACTGATGGTGCTTGGTCGTGGAGATTCTGGGAGACAACCATCGGATTTCCTTGAGTTAGTTAAAGAGGCTCAAGGAGTCGAAAGGCATTATCTAGCTGAAAAGTCTTTATTAGCTAAATACCTACGTTCTGGATTGGAAAAACTAAATCTCATTGAAATAAGGGTGAAAGAAATTGAGTTACGATAATACTGCCAAGTACTTAGCTGAATTGTATCCAGCCGAGTTTGCCAAGTGGTTGCTACCAAATAAAACTACAGAAGTTACAGTACTTAAAACTGAACTTTCAATAGATCCAATCCGCGCAGATTATGTCACATTTTTGCAAACAAGTAGCCGAATTTTGCATATTGAGTTTCAAACTCTCCCCAAATCTAATCCGCCGATTCCTTTGCGGGTATTAGACTATTACGTGAGATTGAAACGGCAATATAACACACCAGTAACCCAAGTTGTGATCTTCTTACAACAAAGTAGTGACCCTATTGTATTTACTGAAGAATACACGGATGAGTTCACAAATCACCGTTATCAAGTTATACGGTTATGGGAACAAGATTCAGCTTTGTTTCTGAATAATCCAGCGCTATTACCTCTTGCCCCTTTAACTCGAACTGATTCACCTGCCGCTTTATTATCCCAAGTAGCTCAAAATATCGCTAAAATTCCAGATAGGGATGAAAGGCAGAACATTGCTGGATGTACAGAGATATTTGCAGGTTTAAGGTTTGAAAAAGATTTAATTCGTCAATTTTTACGGGAGGATATTATGCAGGAATCTGTTATCTATCAGGATATTTTGCAGAAAGGAAAACAACAAGAAGCATTTCAGTTTTTAAATCGTTTGCTAAATCGCCGTTTTGGAGAAGTTAATTCTTTACTAATCGAGCGAATTCGAGTTTTACCTATTGAGGAATTAGAGGCACTAGGTGAAGCCCTTTTAGATTTCTCATCAGTTAACGATTTGGTGAATTGGTTAGACCAATTAGGATAAAGCAAAAATCAGATAGGGAGTCGGATTAAAATATCCACTCCTTATTTCTAATGTCTCTTCATACAAGCATAAGATTTAAAAACCTATCCGTCATTTTATCGCTATCATAATACCCCAACTAATAAATATTTGCGTTGAAACAAATTGCTGCTGACGGATTAGAACAGGAATTTTACAATCGTTTTCTACGCAAGGCAACCAACTGAGAATGATTGAAATTTACCAACAACTTTTACAACAATACCAGGGATATCTAAGTCCTGCAAACAGCGATGGTGTACTCGCCCACTGGAGGCGATTGCTCTAGCCCAACAACTACTGAAGAAGGCACTGTTATGAAAGCGATATCCGTTCGTCAGCCTTGGGCATGGGGAATTATTTACTCCACCAAAGACATAGAAAATCGTGGCTGGCCCATCAATTACCGGGGTGATATTCTCATCTATGCAGCGAAAAAGTGTACCAAGAAGGAATATGAAATCGCCTCTATATTCTGTCAAAGTATGAGCGTGTCTATCCCAGAACTAATCTCTCTACGTCGCGGTCAAGTTATTGGCATTGTCACAATAGTTGATTGCAAGTTTTCACAAGTTGCATCTGGCTGGGGAATGCCTGAGCAATACCACTGGAAGCTGGAGAATCCGCGAGAGATTACGCCGATTCCTTATAGAACCCATTTGGGATCTATCCATTTGCCAGTCGCTTGAGCATGAGTCTAATGAAGCAAAGATTGAGCTTCGCGGTGGCATGGGAGAGGGTTCTCTCAAAGTTTTTGACCAAACTTTTACAGCGTTCCACCCAAGCATTTGACCGCTCAATCACCCACCGGGTAGCTACAGGTACAAATCCAGTTTTCCCAAGGGCTGCAATTTCTGCTTTGGTTGGCTTGGGTGCAAGTTGAAACCGGATCTTGGTCATGATTTGAGGGTAGAGCTTTTGTAGTTCGAGTGTGAGTTTGTCTGGGTGATAACCGTGGTCAAGCAGGATAGTAATCTTCGGGATATTCACGGGTTTGGCTCGCAAGTAATCCAGATTATTACTCAGTAGTTCAATCAAGCCCTGGTCATCGCTGACATTCGCTTTAGTACAGTGGGTAAAAAATGGTAAGCCGAGCGTATCAACGGCGAGATGTCGTTTGATGCCATTAGTGCATTTGTAATGACAGAACCCTTTGGACATAACGCTGGCATTGCATGTATTCTTCACTGCTTGCGAGTCAATGATCAGTAGGGTTGTCCATTTAGTTTTTTTTTCACGTCGGAGCGCACTTTCCCATGTAACGTCGTCATCATCTGCTCTAGCACTCCCGCTGCTCGCCACTGCTTGTAGTGCCAAAATACCGTTGAGTAGGGCGGTAAGTCTTTGGGTAAATCGCACCAGTTACACCCGTTCTTCAGTTGATAAAAGATGCCGTCTAAAATTTGTCGCTTTGTCCACTTCGGCGGTCTGGTTTGCTTTTTCTGGGGCAACAGTTGTTCAATGATTTCCCACTCTTTATCGTTTAAACTGCTGGAGTATGGCATTTATTTCTTATTTTACCCTCTCTCTCAAGATCCCAAATGGGTTCTATAGAATTGTGATGCAGGTACAATCTCCGTCACAATTGGATTTTTGTGATAACGAGAACTATTTTCAAGCTGCTCCTTGGAGGCTCTTGCTAATAATTCCTGCTCTGGAGTGTGGAAAAATATCACTGACCGATATTGAGAACCAACATCTAGCTCCTGATGGTTTGATGCTGTGAGATTGTGCTTATTCCAAAACACATTTAGCAGTTCATCATAAGATAATATTGCCGGATTGTATTCCACTTCCACTACCTCAGTGTGTCCAGTTTTACCTCTACAAACATCTTCGTAGGTTGGATTATCAAAGTGTCCGCACTGTAACCAACTGCTGTAGAAGTTACTCCTTTCACTTGACGAAATGCTGCTTCAACTCCCAGAAACAGCCTGCTTCAAATGTCGCTTTTTGTAGATTAGCGTTTTGCATATCTTTGACAACCTTGGGAAAAGGGAAAAGCAATGGACTCAACGCAACCACTGTCTCTAAATAAATAGCTTTCAATCTACAATATCAACTCGCTTTAATGCAGCCATCAATTCTGTCATAAACTCAACAAAGACGCGAACTTTAGCACAGAGATAGCGTTTTTGTGGGTACAACACGGAGATCGGTAATCCAACTTGGGTCGCGTAGGATTGAAGAATTGGTTGGAGGTCTCCACGCGCGATCGCTTTGGCTGCGATAAATTTTGGAAATTGAACTACACCGGCTCCTTGAATGACTACCTGCTTGAAGGCTAAAATAGCCCAACGCGCCAAAAATGTACAAGTACGTTTCAAACCCTTACTAGTTATGCTTTTGGGCTAGGTAAGCAAAGAACACCCGCCGCCCGACACCTGCGACTCTACAAACTTCAGCGGCTGTCTTCCCAGAATTTTGATACAAGATCCTCGCAATCTCCAATTTGGCAACATCAGTTCGAGGTCTTCCACCCGTTCTGCCTCTGGCTTTAGCTGAAACTCTTCCGGCCGAAGCTCGTTCGGCGCGTAATTCTCGTTCCATCTGATAAATCGCTCCCATCATCGACAGAAAACAGCGACCTGCAGCTGTAGTGGTATCAATACTCTCTCGCAATGACAACAGGTTAATCTGACGTTGTTCCAAAATCTTAGCTGTTTCGAGTAGATGGAGTAACGAACGGGTCATCCGACTTAGTTCAGTGACAACTAACGTATCATCTGGACGAATATATTTCAGCAGATCCTCCCATCCAGGTCGCACCATCCGCGAACCAGTTAACTTGTCAGTAAAGATTTTAATGCAGCCAGCTTGCTTCAAAGAATCCATCTGCGAATCAAGATTTTGACCGATGCTGCTGACACGAGCATAGCCAATCCGATTTTGGACTGTTTTCGGTTCGACGGGAGTTGAAGCATCCACAGTGCAAAATCTTCACTCATATACAAAGTAACCGCACGATAATTATAGTAAAGGTTTTAGCACCAAAGATTAACGTAAACTCGTTGAGTCACATCAAGTTAAGTCAGGAGTGCGGTTTGTACACTTTCTGCACTCCCACTAATGCCCTGATTACATGAGCAGCAATTCACGTCGTCTAGCGATCCTCTCAGCAAAAGAAGTCGATGACCTATA
The DNA here is from genome assembly GCF_026127265.1 of Nostoc sp. KVJ3. Classification (GTDB taxonomy): domain Bacteria; phylum Cyanobacteriota; class Cyanobacteriia; order Cyanobacteriales; family Nostocaceae; genus Nostoc. The sequence continues at coordinate 55,756 of NZ_WWFG01000008.1, read as the reverse complement.
TGGATTACCACATTTTACAGAAGATAAACGGCATCTCTATTTCGATCTGAGTACAGCCGAACGCGAAGTGGTAGCAGCAGTTCGGACTGTATCAGTCGCAGTGCATCTAACCTTGCAGCTTGGATACTTCAAGGCAAAGCGACAGTTCTTTAGTTATCAACAAGATGCTGTTATTGAAGATCTAAACTACATCCTGAAACAAAATTTCCCAGGTCAGAGGTTAGCATCGATTAAATTGCCCTTCAGACATACCCGCAGCGAACAGCAACAGATAATTCTGCAACTGTTCAACTATCGCCTTTGTAACAGCGATGCGAAAGTCGAACTGGAGTCAAAAGCTCGACGGGTTGCCATGTTATCAATTCAGCCCATCTATATCTTGCGCGAACTAATTCAACATTTAGCTGGGCAACGTGTCGTTGCACCTAGCTATCGATTCCTTCAAGAGATGATTGGTCGAGTGGTCACAGGCGAACGCACTCGAATTACGAAACTACTCACCAAAGCCATCACGCCGACGGTAGAAAATCAGTTAAAAACCCTGCTGGAAGCCGAGGAAGGTGTCTATGGCATCAACTTGCTCAAGCAAGAGCCAAAGGATTTCAGTTACAAGGAACTGCGGCGTGAAGTAGATCGCCGCAAATACTTCCAGCCACTACATGAATTTGCTCAAACCTTTTTAGCAACAACGGGTATTTCTAATGAAAGTGGCAAATATTACGTAGGATTAGTCAAGTTTTACACGGCTTATAAGCTGCGGCGGATGTCCCTGGCGACAGTCCGGTTGTATTTGTTGTGTTTTGCCTATCATCGGTTTCGCCAGATTAATGACAATCTGATTGAGGCTTTTATCCATTTGGTTAACCAATACGAAAAACAAGCCAAGCTGGGCGCGGAACAAGCAATGCAACAAGCATTGACAGATGCTGCAAATAACCTCCAAGCGGCGGGTCAAATCCTCAACCTATTTGTGGATGAGTCGATTACTGACGATCTACCATTTTCAGTCGTCAAGGCAAAAGCTTTCTCCATCCTCGACCCTGCCAGTTTCCCATTGGTGTCAGACTATATGCGTAATATAAAGTTCGACAAAACTGGGTTTGAGTGGTCGGCTTATTCTAAGCTGTCGAACACCTTCAAGCGCAATCTGCGTCAACTGTTCGCCGATCTTACATTCGCTAGTCGAGTATCTGATGCACCACTGCTAGCAGAGGTCGTGTTCTTGCAAACTTTGCTTCAACAAGGGAAGTCACCTAGACAAACAGATCCAACTACTTTTCCAGCAGCAGTCATACCCAAAAGTTTACAACGTTACTTGTATCCAACAGCCACAGCAGATGGCAAGGAGAAGATATTAGAGATCGATCGTTATGAATTTCTGATTTACCGACTACTACGAAATGCGCTCTCTTCTGGGGACGTGTTTGTGCGCGACAGTAATGAGTTTCGTCGTTTTGAGGATGACTTGATTGGCGACGAGCGGTGGCGGCATAAAAATGAGTTGTTGGAGGAAATTGGTGCGCCGATATTAATAGCTCCAATTCAAGAGACACTGACGGAATTCGAGCAAGCATTGGAAACTAAGTTCAAGGTTGTCAATCAACGAATTACAGATGGTCTCAATCAACATATTAAGGTCAGTGGGACTGCTGATAAGTCTCGTTGGAAGCTGATTTATCCCAGCGCAGAAGAACCAGTCAATAGCCCGTTTTATAGCCAGTTACCTGGAATTGGGATTGCTGACTTATTATGGTTTGTGGCGGCAAATACGGGATTTTTGAGTGCCTTTACTCATGTGTTAGATCGTTATGTTAAACAAGAACCCAATCCAAGTGAAATTTTAGCCTGCATTGTGGGAATGGGCACTAATATGGGGCTAGGAAAAATGGCCGAGGTATCAGGATTGAGTCATTCATCCATGATGACGACAGCGCGTAATTACCTGCGACTAGAAACTCTCCATGCTGCTAATGATGCCATCACAAATGCGATTGCGACTCTACCAGTTTTTCACCTTTATGATATTCAAGATGTCATGCACTCCAGTAGCGATGGACAGAGAATGGAAACACAGATCGATACTATTAATGCCAGATATTCACCCAAATATTTCGGTCTTCAGAAAGGCGTAAGTGCCTATACCTTGGTGGCTAATCATGTACCGATTAATGCCAAGATTATTGGGACTCACGAGCATGAAAGCCATTACGTTTTCGATCTGCTCCACAACAATACTTCGGATATCAAACCGGAACGACATTCCACTGATACACATGGTACCAATCAGGTTAATTTCTGGATCTTGCACGCATTTGGCTATCACTTTGCGCCCCGTTATCGAGATTTGCACAAGAAAATGGGTGCATTGGTCGGAGCCAAGCATCCAAATGAATATAGCGATTTTTTAATCAAACCCGTTCGCAAAATCTACCGCGATTTAATCGAACAAGAATGGCCGAATATTCAGCGGATTATGGCTTCGTTGGCACAGAAGGATGTGACACAGGCGACGATTGTGAGAAAGCTAGCTAGTTATGAACGGCAGAATCAAACTAAAAAGGCTTTATGGGAGTTGGAAAATATCTGTCGGACGTTGTACATTTTGGATTTTATTGATGATGTGACGTTACGACAGACTGTGCAAAAGGCACTCAATCGTGGCGAAGCTTATCATCGGTTTCGACGGGCGGTAGCTTATGTCAATGGTGGGAAGTTTCGGGTAAAAACTGAGGGTGAGCAACAGATTTGGAACGAATGTTCGCGGCTGATCTCTAATGCGGTCATTTACTACAACACTTTGCTGTTGTCGCGGGTTTACGCGCAAAAACAGGCGGTTGACGACCAAGAGGCACTAGCGATTATTAAAGATATTTCGCCAGTGGCGTGGCAGCATATCAATTTGTTTGGGACATTTGAATTCAGTCCATCTACATCAAAGGTTGATATTGATGCCTTGGTCGTTCGCTATGCCGACCCGACTTACTGGCATCAAGCGATCCAGGATGAATCCGAACCCACCTTGCCTGAAAAGCATAACTAGTAAGGGTTTGAACCGTAATTGATGCTGTTGGCGCGTTGGGCTATTTTAGCCGGGTTGAAACCGTACCAGCCGAACCACAGAATCAGACCGCCGGAAGCAGCAATTACAAGATCATGGGGTAACATCGGCCCGCCACCGTCGCGCTTGAACCGACGACCCAAACGCGGCCCAAGGACGATCGCACCCGCCAGGGCAATGAATCCCCCAATGGTGTGAACAACTGTAGAGCCTGCAAAGTCATGGAAGCCAATTCCCAAGAAAGGCAGGAAAGTGTCTTTGCTGCCCATCGTTGCCAGAAAACCGTCTGGCCCCCAAGCCCAATGTCCGATAATTGGGTAGATGAATCCAGAAACGCCAATGCTGTAGAGAAGATCGCCAATAAACCCTGTCCGCCCAATCATCGCCCCAGAGGTAATGGTCGAACAGGTGTCTGCAAAGGCAAACTGAAACAGCCAAAATGCCAGGAACGCCACACCTGAACTTTCATAAGTCGCGGGCGCACCTTGCAAGAAAAACCAATTCAGTCCAATCAAGCCGTTACCATGACTGAACATGAAGGCAAAGCCCCAGGCATAGAACAATAAACCGCAAAGACAGGTGTCAACGATGCATTCCATCAAGACATTGACGGTTTCACGAGAGCGACAGAAACCTGCTTCCAGCATCGTAAAACCTACCTGCATTGCGAATACTAGGAAGGCCGCTAGCAGCGTCCAGAGGGTATTAATCGGGTTAACGATGTCATTGCCTTTGAGTACTGGATCGGCTGCCAGAGCTGGTGTTTCCACCAAATTGGGGATGAAGGCAAATACCATGAACAGCATCATGATAGCCATTGCCTTGCCCAGCAGTAGTAAGTAACCGTAGCGCCTCCACTGTGGATCACGCAAACGCTGTCCCAATCGTGCCAACTTGTTAACTTGCTGACTTTGCCCAACATTTTGAGGCAATTTCTTCATTGTGGGGAATTGCTTGCTTTCAACCCAGAAAAAGCCTTTCTGGACTGGAGTAGATCCCGCCTTCATGAAAAAGACAATAAAGCTTGTTACCAAAGAGCCAAGTATGTTGAGCCAATTTCGGCTCTTTTTTCCCAAAGAACTACAAGCTTTAAACAAGATAGTTTTTAGTCTGCTTCTCTTGTTACCCACTAAGTCAAACCTCCATCAAGGTAAGTATTTTTAAACAACTAAAACCTCAATTGCCAGTCAAGGTGTTAAGGAATAATCTGAAGTATTTATGTCAAATAAACTTGAGCCTGATTGTCTCAAAACTGATAGCGTATCACGTGACGATAGTTGCGGCACCATCAACAACAAAAAAAGAGTTTTTCTGTAAGTCTTTAACCACATTTTTCTAATATCAAAAACCCTGATATTGTGAGAAATCTGAATGGGACTTTACAGGAATCAAGTAATAAATTTGACTAATTGTTTATTTATTTCTGAGAAAAAACTGTATTAAATAATACAGTTTATGGTCAGGATGTCGCATGAAGTTACTCCTGGCACATCAGATATAACCACTGTATTCTTTACAGGATCAGTATTTACCGATATTAAGATAGAAACATTCAGAATGTTATTAATTTTATATACAACAAGTCAATAATTTGTTACTTTTCGTGTTTCACAGCCTCATGAATCTCGTCACACTTTCGTCATGATTTTGTCATCTCTTCGTCAATCTGATATGCAACTATTACCGACCAGAGGTTTATTCATTTTTATCAGGTGGGATTACCTGCCTTTCACTTATCTTTAAGTTCTCCTCATCACCTCACCACGTATTCCAGAGGCTTTATTAGTTTCCCTGACTCATTGAGCAGTCCTGTAACTTTGTACAATGGTTTTTTTTGATCGCGCGGTTGTAGTTCGTTGTAGAGTTCATAGTCTTTTTTAATAAAAAAAATAAAATAATTTGGGGAACAAAATCTTGAAGATTTTGACCGGAAAGTTGGATAATAAAAAATTAATTATCCTAACTTATACCGATATGAAAGAAGAATTTAAATTAACTTTATGTGATTGGATAAATAGCGCCGTAGACAGCAAATAATAACTTAATTAAAAGCTGACTCCAGCATCAATCAAAGCGCAAAATACCCAACTCAAAACGATTGAATCTAAGTCAAAATTGAATGCTTTTAAAAATCAATTAGGCGAGTATTTACCTAAATAGATAAAAGGGTATCTTCACGCTTGAGATACCCAGGTGCTTAAGAAAAATAATGTAAACAAGTTATGAATTTACCACACAATATCTGTATAGGACTTGGCGCTGGTGTGTCAGGGGTGTGTATTGGCATGGCGATTTTTACTAGAGTCAGACTTCAGACTCAACTGCTTGAAAAACCTATAAACTGAATGGCTCCTACAGTCAAAATGTCATAACTCTCCCCAATCAAAATTCAGGAAGCGTCGAGCATTCAGCTTGGTATATTTCTCAGTATGTTTGATATCGCGGTGTCCCAGGAAATCTTGGATTTCCCTAGTGTTGTAACCCTGATTCACCAGATAGTAGCCGCAAGCATGGCGCATCATGTGGCAGTGTACCTTGATATCAAGCCCAGCCTGTGCCGCCAGCCGCCCAAGCAGCTTTCGCACCGCATCAGTGGACATCACCTCACCGCGCTCAGAAACGAAAATATATTTACTATCGGGCAACATCTCTCTGAGTTCTTTGAGTAAAGTTATTTCATCGTCTCTCAAGGGATGCACCCCAGAGTCACTGCCCTTTTCCCTGGTGATAAAAATCTGGCGTTCGCCCCACATCACTGCATCCCACCTTAAACCGCACTTAGCCCCTACAGCTTCCCCCACCCGCAAGCCGTGGCGAAACATGAGCAACATCAGTGTATAATCACGGTGAGAATAACGAGCTTTGCGCTCAAGTGCGGCATCGAGTATAGATCGTACCTCAGATGGTGTAAGGTATTCTCTAGACCTGTAATGCTTGTTAGGTAAACGGATTGGGGGTGGCAACCTCATTTATTCTCGCTGGTAGTGTCCGGTGTACGCGACATATTATGGACAGTCTACTACGCCACAAGCCCCATTACTCCGTTGAGAGTCGCGCCACTCAAGAGTTATTGCAAATTGTTCTCAATTGATAAATACGTCCATCTCGGCTCAATACCTAAGCGATCGCTCATCGACCAACTGCTTTTGACCACACCCCTTTACCGCAAGGCGAAAAAACGGCGAGTTACTTTACATCTCAGAAATTAACCTGCTCAGAAGTTGAAGAGTGGATTGAATAGGTAAGAGCATAAATCATCTAGATATAACAAAAAAAGGTCTAGGGTTTTAACTATACTGGTAATAATGAAACATGGGCTGAAACTACTTTCCATCCTTCGGGAAACCTGTACCAAGTTTGGCTCTGTCGCCCAAAGCGTTCTACACTATTGATAATCCGGCGAAATTCTAAAGTCACAATTGCTGTATCTTTCCCAAAGGTTACAACCTTGAGATTCGAGATTTTTCGCTCTATTTTCGGATTTGGCCGATTCTGACGAAAGTTACGAATTTCATCGCCGCCATAAAGGTTTTCTGTGATCCCAAACCGCGCTACTTCTGGCGTATCCCAAAACAAGCTATCCATCATCTCCAAGTTGTTATTACAAAGAGCTTCTTCATATAAGAGGTACAAATCAGTTACTTCAGCTACAACAGTAGGATCATTTACTATGGTCATTGTTATTACCAATTTTGGGTGATATGGCTTGATTATGCACTCTTATGCAAGGTGGTCAACTCACGTTAGTCCAAACCTTTCTTGAAGAACACAAGCACTCAGCATTTTCATCAAAACTAAATCGATGGAAATACGTTGGCTTTCATTCATTGTTGGTAATTGGTCAAGCAAATTAATTACTGCTGCATGATTATAGAAAGGTACAGAAGACATCAAAGAACTCCGCAGGGTATCTTGGACAAGTTGCTGTAGAGGTTCATTTGGCTTGAAAGTTGAAGGTGGGGCTAAAAATGGATGCTTTTGGCGGTTATACATCGTATCAGTTATAAACGGCTTTGCTGCTTCTCTTAGTACATATTTTTCAGTCAATCCACGAATCTTGAGTGCAACGGGCATATTGCAAACTAATTCCACAACTTTGTGATCCAAAAAAGGAAGCCGCCCTTCAATGGAATGTGCCATTTCAACACCATCACCTAACATCCGTAAAAGGTAATTAGGTAAGATAGTTTTAGACCACAGATAGAGAGATTGGTGTACAGGCTCCCTTCCCTTCAGTTGTTCTTGTACATCTATCTGATTAAAAAACATCCGATAAACATCCCTGTGTGAAAATTGTGCAAGAAAGTCTGGTGAATATAAAGGAACCGACCTGAGATATCCCTCAGATGAAGCCTGCATCCAAGCAGGGGCAAAGCCTAACAAACGCTGAACACCATTTAAAGCTTGACTTGAGATATTTTCAGCTAATAATCCTACTGAAACTTTATTTTTTAACTTCAGTTCTTCTAACAAAAGTTTTACTGTCTGCTCATCTTGTCCTTGTTGATTCTGGAGCAACATATCTTGGCGGAAATGAGCATAGCCTCCAAATATTTCATCTGAACCTTCACCTGTAAGTACAACTTTATAACCTGCATCTCGCGCCGCTTGACTTAACAGATATTTTGCAGTTGTGCTGGCGTTACTACATAGCATTTCACAATGCCAAATAGAATCGGCAAAATGTTCAGCTAAGTCCGATTGGCGAATAGGAATAGTCTGTAAATTAGCACCAGTATGTGCTGCCATTTCACGAGCAAGTGGTTCTTCGTTATAAGCTTCATGGTCAAAAGCAAGAGTAAATGCCTGAATGGGAGAAGAACTATGATGTGCTGCCATCCCTAAAACTGTAGATGAATCAAGACCACCACTGAGATAAAAGCCAACTGGCACATCAGCCCTCAAACGCAATTGGATAGCTTCATCTAATGTATGGCGAAGTTGTTCAATATAATCCTCTGCCTTGTACTGAGGTAAGGAATCATTAATCAGCGGATAATCAAAATCCCAATAACGATGCAGTTGTATTCCAGAACGAGATGCCAACAGAAAATAGCCTGGTGGTACTTGGTAAACATTAGCAAACATAGTACGGTCTGGAGCGAAGATGCCGCACTCAGCTTGCCAAAAAGATTCATGATCCCAAGAACCTGGGACACCCGCAGCAAATAAAGCTTTGACTTCAGACGCTAGATAAAGAGTATTGTTATAAATACTGTAATACAGAGGCTTGATGCCAAAACGATCTCGTGCTGCAAATAGTAAATCATTACGTTCATCCCAAATGATAAAAGCAAACTCACCCCTCAGATGATGTAGGCATTGTGTGCCAAACTCGCTGTATAGATGCAGGGCTATCTCAGTATCTGAGTTAGTTTTTAGCTGATATCCCCATTGTTTCAAATCACGCTGTATACGCTCGAAGTCATAAAACTCTCCATTGGCAATGATATGTAGAGTTTCATCTTGGTTGGCAATCGGTTGATCTCCGTTTTGAAGGTCAATAATACTAAGTCGTGTATGTCCTAATGCAACACGTCTATCTGGAGAAATCCAAAATTTTTGTCCATCTGGGCCTCGATGCTTCAAGCAATCAATACCTAGTCTCAAAGATGATTCGGAAATTGCTTCCTTTTTGGAAAAAAAGGCCACTATGCCACACATAAAATACACCCATTATTTGAGACTAATTTAGATTAAACGGGTTTGCTATTTAATAGGCTTTTATCTATTTTTAGAATCAATTTTAGTTACTTAAAAATTCTGAAAATAGCCAAAAGTATTCAATAAAAATCACTGCGATAACCCTTACTGATCACAGGATATATTAAATCAGGCTGTAATAATGCTGATATTTTAGTTATTGCAAGTACTGACAACTCAGACATAAAAACAATATGAGGCTACTTATACAGGTGGAGCACGTTAGCAGCGGTTATACTATAGGATTTTAAAAGTCTGCAAGTAGCTGTCGTTTGACATTGCCGGAAGTTGGCACTCAAAACTTTAAAGGAATAAGAACATAATGTTGAAAAGCTGGAATCGCCGCGAATTCTTATGGGGAGTGAGCCAATCAGCCTTGGCATTACTGGTTATGGGTCGGGCATCTGGGCAAGTGGTGGCGGCAAGTAAGCCGACTTCAGTGCTGGTTCTTGGTGCGGGTCTGTCTGGCTTATATACAGCGTTGTTGTTAGAAGCCAAGGGTTTGTCTGTGACGGTTTTAGAGGCACGCGATCGCGTCGGTGGTCGCGTCCATACTTTAGATGATATCCCCGGTAAGCCAGAAGCAGGGGCACAAGCTTTGAGCGAAAGATATCGACGCTTGTTAGCACTGGCTGAACGCTTGCAAGTCCCAACTGAGCCAAGCCTTGGCTTAGACAAGGAATCGCTGCTGTATATTAGAGGGCAAGCAGTATTGCCCAAAGACTGGGCTATTTCTGCCGCCAATCACTTAGCAAAGAGCGAACACTCTCTGCTTCCCCAAGAATTGCTGAGTCATTATCTCCGCAAACACAATCCCCTAGAAAATGCGAATGCTTGGATCAAGTCGAAATATTCAGATATAGATATTCCCCTAGACAAGTATCTCCGCGCTCAAGGTGCCTCAAATGAAGCTTTACGATTAATCGACTTTAATCCCGCTTCTCTATTCAACAGTATAAATACTACCTCTGCACTATGGGCATTACGGAATGACCAGCGCGCCCAAACTCGCAGCCAGCACCCAATGCATATTCAGAGTGGTAACAGTCGTTTGCCAGAAAAGATGGCAGCCTCTCTCAAGTCTCCTGTGCAGCTAAACAAAGTGGTAGAGTCGATTCGTTCTCAGGCAACAGGTGTAAAAGTTTACTGCTCAAATGGTTCAAAATTCGATGCTGATTATGCGGTGGTGACGTTGCCGTTTTCGGTGCTGCGCCAGGTAGAAATTACCCCACCATTACCAAAGATACAGGCACAGGCGGTGCAGGAATTGCCCTACACAGCAGTGACACAGATTCGCTTTCAGGTTGGTCATCCATTCTGGGAAACTGATGGCTATCCGCCGATGATGTGGACAGACTCACTACTTGAAAGTGTGTTGCCGGTTCGAGACAAGCAGGGGTGGGTGCAAAGCTTAGTCTCCTGGGCAACTGGAACTAATGCCAAACAGTTGGATGCCATGAGTGCAGACACATTAACCAAATATGTTACCTCGGAACTGACGCGAATTCGCCCTGGAACAGAGGAAAATGTCGAGATTCTGCACGTTGTTTCTTGGGGACGCGATCCCTATGCTCTGGGCGCTTATTCCCACTTTGCCCCCGGACAAATCCGGCGCTTTCAAGACAAAATGGCTAAACCCTGGCAGCGAATTCACTTTGCAGGCGAACATACTGCGATCGCATCTGGTGGGATGGAATCGGCACTGGAATCAGGAGAGCGAGTGAGCAGCGAGATTTTAGCTCGCATTGGTTTGTTATCGCCCCAAGCACAAGCACCATGACAAATTTTATGATTGTAAATGAGCGATCGCTATTCAGATTTCGCTTTGCGGTAGCCTTCAGCACTCAAAAATTCCTCATTCACCAGTGACAGAATTTTGTCTGTGTCTTTCCCTTTGTCCAGTTTTCTCTGCTTATTTGGAATAAAGGATATAACAAGAATGGCACTAAGAAAAGCTCTAAGCTATGCGGGATAGGCACTACAGATTTTAAAGCTATTGAACAGTGAAAGTTCAGATAGGGAGCAATGCGATTGATCCTGTGGTACTGCGATGCGATCGCCACTGACTCATGGTGAGTACGCCATCGCTGTGCCTGACAAAGACAGTGGAGTTAGATGTACTGATTGTCCAAAAATTTTTTAGGTAGGAAAAGCTTACTCGTTCATGAAATACTTTCCTTGATACGAGCAAGCCAACATCATAAATACTACTGTGACACTACGAGTAGAAATCCTCAAGGATAAATTCAGCCAAAGTTTGGGACTACCTTTTAAAGAACTATTGCCAGAGTCTGTGATAAGCCTTGCAATTTCGGAGCTAAAAATTAAATATAAAAAGCGGTTATTTGACCCATTAATAACTTTATGGGCATTTTTATCACAAGTGCTGGATACTGATAAAACTTGTAATAATGCTGTGAGTAAAATAATTGCACATCTAGCTGGTGAAGAAGTAGAAGTCCCTTCAACAGATACCAGTGCTTACTGCCAAGCTAGGGCAAGGCTTCCAGAGAAGTTATTAGAAAAACTTTTCAATTTCTCGGCACAAAGCTTAGAACAGAAAGTAGCAACAGAATATTTATGGTGTGGTCGAAATGTCAAAGTAATAGATGGGTCAACTGTCTCGATGCCTGACACTGTAGAGAATCAAAAAGAATACCCTCAGCCCAGTAGCCAAAAGCCCGGATGTGGCTTTCCAATTGCCAAAATTGGTGTGATATTCAGTTTAATAACAGGAGCTACCGTTGCTTTGTGCATCGATGTTCTGAACACTCATGATATCAAATTAGCAAGAAAACTATACAGTTTTCTTAAACCAAATGATGTGCTTTTAGGGATAGAGCGTTTTGCGCTTACGCTGATATGTTTGCTATTACTAAACTTGGTTGTGATGCAGTATTTCGTAAGCATCAATCTCGGACAACAACCATGCGAAAAGGGAAAATTGTTGGCGATTGCGACAAGCTTGTTACTTGGTATAAGCCTAAAAGATGCCCACAAGGATTGAGCTTGGATGAATTTTTAGCTCTACCTTCTGCCATAACTGTGCGAGAAATTTACTACTACATTGTTATTCCTGGTTTTCGCACTCAACAAGTCAGCTTAATTACTACTCTTTTAGATAAATCTTCTTATTCTACTCTCGAATTTGTTGGACTTTACGGTAAACGTTGGGATGTTGAATTGAATTTGAGGCATATAAAAACTACCTTGGGTATGGATATTCTCCGATGTAAAACACCTTCAATGATACGTAAAGAAATTCATGTGTATTTACTGGCTTATAATTTACTTCGGAGCTTAATGTGGTCGGCTGGGACTACTTACAATACTCCTCCAAATCGTTTATCGCTTCAAGGTACTCGACATCATTTACTGAATTTTATTCCTAAATTAGAAACTGCTCACTCTCAAAAACGTATCCGACTTTATCGTAGTTTGCTGAAAATTATTGTTCACAAGGTTGTCCCCGACCGTCCTGGACGCAGCGAACCACGAGTCACCAAACGCCGCCCCAAAGCTTACCCCAGATTGACCAAGCCCAGACATGAATTACGTCATCAATTGCAAACGGCTTAATTGATAAGGCTTTCCGCTTTTCTTAGTGCCATTCGGATATAACAATAAGACGGTCAGGGGTATCACGGCTCATTTCACCCTTTGCACTATGCTGCCACTATGACCCAAGTATTGCCCCCTTACAGCACTTCCGGCGGCTATGAGGTACATCCTCAAAGCTGAAAGCTATGATAGGAGAGGGGCAAGAGGAAAACTGTATTGCATAATAGCCGGAAGCGCTGTAAGCCAATATCGTAGTTTTGGAAGGCTCAATATATAAGGTTTTTTTCCCTTTAACCTTTTTCAAAAATCAAATATGAGTCCTATATTCTGTTAGTATATTTATTTCTACTGATAGACATATTGACAAAAATAAATCTATATTCTCTATTTTGAAATATTGCTTATCTGCGTAACTAGCAACTTGAATTAATAACAGAAATGTTACGAATGTATGATTAACTATACTAAGTCATTATAGTTCTGTTAGCTAACAAAATTATGAGGTTTTTCAATTTTTGTCAGATCGGTGTCCCACTGATAAGTTTCGCATTGCTAGGGTGGATAGCCCCAAGAGCTAACGCAGCCCTTTTAGTCGGGAGTTATAACAATAACTCCGTCCTGCGCTACGAAGAAAAAACGGGAGAATTCATTGATGAATTCGTTCCTTCTGGTAGTGGAGGACTACAGGGAACAACTGGTTTAACTATTGGGCCGGATAATAATCTTTATGTAAGCAGTATTTTGAACGGTAGTATCCAACGTTACGACGGGAAAACAGGGAATTTCATTAGTACCTTTGTTCCTTCCGGTAGTGGTGGACTAGATGCACCTGAAGACTTAGTTTTTGGGCCTGATGGCAACCTCTACGTTACCAGTATTAACAGCCGCACTAGTAATAGTGTTCTCCGCTACAACGGACAAACAGGAGCTTTTATTGATACTTTTGTTCCTTCAAGTAGCGGCGGACTCACTGCACCTTTTGGTTTGAGCTTTGGTTCAGACAATAACCTCTACGTCAGTAGTGTTCTAACGGATAATATTCTTCGCTACAACGGACAAACAGGAGCTTTTATTGACACTTTTGCTACAGAGGCAAAAGGTTCAGAACCTGGTGGTTTGACCTTTGGAGCAGATGGCAATCTATATGTTGCTAATTTTGTGAGTAACAATATTTCGCGCTTTAATGGAAAAACAGGAGCTTTTATTGACACCTTTATTCCTGCTGGCAGTGGGGGACTTAACGATCCTCTCAAGCCAGTCTTCGGCCCTGATGGAAACCTCTATGTTAGTGGCTTAAATAGTAACAACGTGTTGCGTTACGACGGCAAGACAGGAGCTTTTATTGACACCTTTATCCCTGCCGGTCGAGGTGGATTAAATGGGGCTGGCTTTTTAGCTTTCACTGAAGACAGCACTATTATTCCTGAACCTAGAATGACGCTAGCTGTGTTGGCATTTGGGGCTACGCTAGGAGCAAGCAAGCTACTGAGCCGTAAGCAAAAAAGTAAAATTTTACTCGGTTGACACTAATGATAAGGCAGTGAGCTTTTATGATGATACTTGGGGCGATTTCTACTATCAGTCCAGCATTGCTCTTCACCTTTAGCACCCAATTTCAATTACTATACCATATCTGCGATGCTGTCTCCTAAATCCTTTGTGAGCAAGCCTTTCAAGACTTAACGGGAAAAGTCAGTGTCTACGACGGGCTGCGCCTACGCTGGCACTACCAATAAAGTGCATTAGCGTAGCTCACCGTAGGTATAGCTTTAGCGTTTTTGGCAATTTAGAATGGTAGGGGCAGAAGCTTGACGCTGGGAATACTTAACTTCCCATCCAGGTAAATTCCACCAGACAACGCGCTTTTCTGGTTGTAACCAAAAGTCTAGTTGTTTGATTTTGCCATTCTCAAAAACTAGTTTCGGGAACGTAGGATAGTCACGATCATCACTCTCGCTATAGTTACGTCCAAGATAGTTAAAACAAGCCTTTAATCCCTGAGTAACTCCCAACTCTTCAACTCCAATGCCTTTCAAGGTCGAGTTATCGTAGCTGAAGCTGCCATTGAACGATTTGCCTGCTAACCACCAGGGGCAAAGTAAGTTTGGAAGCATTGCTGTATATGCTCTTTAGCTATCGATAGACCTGAAAATATTTAAACCATTATCGCTTTCAATTAACCAAAGTTACCACAATGTTGGAATGAAAGAATAAGGGTTTTAGCTATGTTATCGTATACTACAAGCTGAGTTTTTATACTACTTGCCCCTGGTGTCAGCTACGCTATATCTGCCCCAAATACTGCGGCAAGGGGATACCATGATGCTCATAACCCATACTTATCATACCAAGTAAGATAGCGTTGTAGGCGATCGCGCTGGTAACTCGGCTTGCTAATACCGTGGGATTGCTCAGGATAAATAATCAATTGAGTCTCAACCCCTAAAATTTTGAGTGCGTCATACATCTGCTCGGAGTTATGCAACGGAACAACAGTATCCCGATCGCCACTCAGAAATAGTGTTGGCGTGACAATTCGGTCGGCGTGCAGGAACGGAAAGGAAACTCGTAGCCAAGCATTGAGGTTTTCCACGGTACGCCCAGTTCCGGCTCGACGTCAGAAAACACGTTACCGTATGCTGCCAAAAAATTGGAAATACTAGCTCCACTTACCGCAGCTTTGAAACGGGTATCTTGGGCGATAGTATAGTTTGTTAACATACCACCGTAGCTCCATCCACCGATTCCTAACCGAGATGGATCGGCTATCCCTTGTGCCTGAACGTAGTCAACAGCAGCAAGGACATCTTGGACATCTTTATTTCCAAAGTCAGCGTAAATAGCCTTTGAGAACGCTTCACCCCGTCCCGAACTACCCCGTGGATTAACTGCAACGACAACATAGCCGTGAGCTGCAAACATCTGCCAGTCAAACATAAACTGGTTTGTGTACTGATCGACTGGGCCACCATGAAGCTGAAGGAGTGTTGGGTATTTCTTTCCTGGTTGAAAATTTGGTGGTTTGACTAAGAAACCGTGGATTTCGGTACCATCTTTACTCTTGAAACTAATTTCTTCTGTGGTTCCTAATAGAAGTTGGACAAGCAATTCCTGGTTTTGGTGCGATATTGAACGCAGTTGAGTGCCTTTGAGGGTGAAAACCTCACTCGGTTCCTGTGGCATTGAGGATAACAAGGCAATCCTATCGTCACCCCCGAAGTCAAAGGCGCTGATATTTCTACGTCCAGCTAGCAATCGCTCTATCTTGCCGCCTGCTACTGGTACTTTTGCGAGGTGAACATTACCATCGTCTTCCAGCAAAAACAGAATTGATTTGCCATCAGATGTAAAGCGTGGCTTAACAACATTGCGATCAAGATTTGCGGTTAACAAACGTGGAGTACCTCCTTCCGTTGGAATAACCGCAAGATGGTAAACGGCGTACTCAAGTAGCTTTTGAGGGCCTCCTTGCAGGTAGGCTATTAACTTCCCATCTGGACTCCAAACAGGTCGGCTACCCCAGGAGGGATCGCAATTGGGACTTTCATTGGTAGTTATTTGACGTACTTTTGCTCCTGGTTGGGCAACGATAGTGTAGACATCCCAATTGTTATGGCGATGAAAATCAACACCACGCTTGCTGACAAAAGCAATCTTGTTCCCATCTGGAGACCATTCGGGCAAATATTCATTAAACTCACCTGGTGCCAGAATATCTGCTTTGTGAGTTGCTAAGTCAAACACATAGAGATGTTGGCGACTTTTTCCGAGATATCCTTTAAAGCCATCAATGACAATTGGCTGCGCGGTCTTTTGTCCGTTCCGAGTTTCTTGCGGTGGATCTTGGGCGATTACAGCTAGTCGTTTCCCATCGGGCGCCCAAACCAAATCAGAAACACCTCCTGGAAAATCTGAAATCTTTTCTGCTTCTCCATCGGTAAGGTTCAGCAGCCAAATTTGATTGCCTCCACTCTTGGACTGACTACTGGAGAGAAAAGTCAGGTACTTTCCATCGGGACTGAAACGAGGGGAACTTTCGCTATCTTTGCTGTTAGTTAATTTTCGGGTGCGGGAGCCATCCCACGAAGTCATATAAATATGGTTGTTGACAGAATCATTATTGATATCGGTACTCTCGACCGTATAAGCTATCCAGGCTCCATCGCGAGAAATTTGCGGTTCGCTGACTTGGTGGACAGCAGAGAGATCGTCTAGGGTAATCAGCCGCTTGGACGTTGCCTGAACGTTGAGATTCATATTGATCAAAGCAGCGATCACAACACAAGCTAATGCGAGTTCTCTCAACCTTTTCATTTTTGTTATAAAAATTAGCACTGATGCTTATCTTACATCTGTTAGTCACAATGGTTGGGTTTTTTATACGTCCCCTCGAAAAGGGGGAATAGCAAAAACGAGGTTTGGCATTATTACCTTCAAATCCTTGTCAGCAAACTTTTTCCCACCAACGTGTCTCAGAAACTGTACTTTTTGAGACATACCAAAATCATGTCTCTTTTTATGTCTCAAAATACAATTCTCTCAAAGTCTAAGGAATAATGAGACGTTATCTTAGAAAATCTGCCGCTTCTCAGTCATAAAAATCCTAATCCTCCTTTTCGAGGGTTTGTACAAAAACCCCCATCTTCTATCATCCTTGTTAAATAAGGCTTTGAAGCTAGATTGTCACTTCCTCAGCACAATTACTCTATGATTTCTGTTTTGCATAATTCCCATATCAACGCCTTACCTCGTGTTTCTATGAGCCGCATTCCGATTTTTTCTAGCACCCGCTTTGAAGCTATATTATCTGCATCGCATCCAGCCGTAACTTTTTCTATACCTGGTTGACAAAGCGTCCAATCCATCATTGCTTTTGTAGCTTCAGACGCATAACCTTGCTGTCGATATGATGGAACTATGATATAGCCTATTTCCACTGAACCTGTGGGATCTGGGAGAATTTTGAGCATAAGGTAACCAATGAGTGTCTTTTCTGCTTTATGAATGATTAAACTTCCCCATCCCCATTCACTTTGTAACGGATTCTCGCACAGGATATCTGCAATTGTTGGCAAAGATTTACCAAATATTTCATTACGCCAGTTGGGTAAAACTGTAACCGCCAGAACTCTTGCTAATTCAGGATTCCCAATGATTGCTGCTTTTATTATTTCCTGCGTAAAGGGTACTAAATATAATGATTTAGTAACAACATTTTCCATGATTATGTACTTAAAAATCTGGGACACGAGAAATTGATTTTGAGATTGATTTTATATGAAAGGGGTGAAATGAGCAGTGATACCGAAAGTTACGCTAAGGACTTGATGAACCGCTTTCAATATTGCGATCGCCACGGATAAAGCTGTACCAATTGAAGTCTCTGAAAATTAAGAGCTTCAAACCCTTGGTGTGCCGTATTAAATAGCCGCACCAAATAGCCTATAGGTTAATTGGTACATCGAGAATTGTGAAAAATATCGATTTGCAGAATGCTTATCCAGTAAGGATTACAGCCTTAGCGTAAGTTTCTGTACGATTGCTCATTTAGCCCCAGCACCAGGAGATTAAGATCCGTGCTACCAAAAAAGGCATGACCATTAAGGAATATATGATTGCTCTAGTTGAGGAGGAGCTAAAAAGGTTAAACTTAACCTAATTCCAAAGTAGTAACACCAAAAACATTGTGCCAATCAATGTTAGGTGACTCTTCTTTGTACATTCGGACACATTCAAACATAGGGTTCATTTGATATTTTTCAAATAAGATAATAGCGGATTTATTAATATTAGGAACGTCCACATAAACAGGACTTCCTTCAGCATAAGTAACTAAGGCTAAAAATAACTTTTTTGCTATGTCTTCATTTTCCGCAAATAAAGGGGCAATTTTAAAGCCATCCGTCGCTTTTCTAATCACTCCATAACCTACCAAATCAGCATCGTTGATAATAGCGTAACCTTGCCCATGAGGTTGATTAATCCATGTCGAAAGAAAATGAGGACGATAACTAGGAAAATATCGCTGATCATAACGACAAAGTTGTTCAAAATCAATAGTTTTTAAATCCCTCACATCGGGCAAGATTTTTCCAGAAATTATCCCTTGATAACGGAGATGAGAATGAGCAGGTTTAAAACCAAATCTTTGATAATTATTAACTTGTTCTAAGACAGCATCTAAAGCAGCAGGTTGATTAGAAATTAACTTCAATGCTTCAAGCCATGTTTTTAAACCAAATCCTTTTTTTCGTTCTTCGGGTTTAACAATATAAATACCAATAAAATTAAATTTAGCACTATATCGCACTACAGAAATACAGCTAATAGGTTTCCCATTTAATTCTCCAATTAAAAACCCACCTGGATCGGCAATATAAAAATTATCAACATCATCAATACCCGGATTCCACCCCTCAAAAGCTGCCCAGCTTAAGACAATTTTTAGATCATCTTTGGTCATGGTACGAACTTGAAAATTATCTTCTGTAATAGTCATTTTTTTGCTCCTGTTTAAAATCTTGCAAGCGCAACAGCCCTCGTCATTCCATTGTTTTTACAAAACTAAACATACATATTTTTTTCGTGCCTACCTACTTAAAATAGCTTTTTTTGTGAGCTTTACCCCATTCTCATAGGTTGGCATAATTTATTTTCTGGAAGTCCCTAAAACTCCTAATCCTCCTTTTCGAGGGTTTGTACAAAAAACCTTTACACCATCATTCAAGAGCGATCGCTTTTTTCTAACTGAGGGTTTCAGTTTCATCAACGACAAATAGTCTACCTGCCTGACGAATAGCTTCGGGTTTGTGAATTTGCAGAAACCTTAACACTCCGATGCCCAGCAATAGCCAAATTAAGACGACAACTGGTGCTAAGTGAAGGGGTGCTGGTGGAGGGGGATAAAGAGTGCCAACTAGAACACCACTAATCGTAATTATCGAGAGCCAAGGTAGCAGAACATAACGCAACCAACCAAAGCGAATCGTAGAGTTTTGCTCCAACTGAGCGCGGCGTTTTGTCGAGAAATATCGAAAACACGCTAAACTAGTCAATCCATAGATCGCTAGGGCAGCGATCGTTAAAACTATACCCAGAAAGCCAAACGCCTGAATCGGTGTCCACAGTATTCCCAACCCCAACCCCACAAACGCAGAACTGCCACACAAACCGAGAATGGCATTTGTCGGTGTGCGATATGTGGGATGAATGTGCATCAACCAACGGGGAAATAGTTCTTCTCGACTTATGGTATAGACAATCCGAGCAGCAGCGTTGAGAAAGGCAACGGCAGAGGCATATCCAGCCATAATGCCGGCAAAATCAATCAATAAGGCAAACCCATTGCCCCAAACGTGACGCGCAATCGTATCGAAGGGGGCAGCATCTTGGGACAAGGCTGCCATGTTATGAATGCCATATCCCACCGTTGCCACATATGACATCAGTACATAGAACACGCCGACTAAAACTACGGTGATCACCGTCGCTTTCGGAATTGACTTTCGGGGGTTTTGAACTTCTTCACCCAACGTGGTTGCGGATTCAAACCCGACGAAACTGAGGATAGACAAAATGACACCGGCAATCAGGTTACTCTGCTGTGGTAATCCCGTCAGCGTGAAGGGTACGAGCGTCAGTTGTCCGGTTTTACCAGCTTGTATCAACACTATGAGCGCGAGCAACAGACAAACGCCGAGTTCAAACATCAATAGCGTCAGATCCAATTGCAGCGAGAAGCGAATGCCACGATAACACACTGCCCCGACGATCAAAGTGAACAAGCAATACCATAATGTCCAGTTTAGGTGTAAGCCGAACCAGTGCAGCAACAGCTCTTGAAAATTCGCACTCATTACTAGAAAGACAAAGGCAATAGCTACACCAAAGGAAATTAAACTCAACCAGCCAGCGAGAAAGCCCCAGCGCACTCCTAATCCTTGAGTCACAAAGGTATACAACGAGCCACTCGTGGGAAACTCCGCTGCAAGTATGCTGATTTGATCGGCAACCAGCAGAGCCACCCCAAAACCAATGATGTAACACAACGGCATCGCTGCACCGACGAGTCCCGCTTGGGAATGGTATTAAAAAAGATGGCACCCACCGGAGACATCGCAGCGACTGCCATGACAACCGCATGGCGCAATTGCAGCGTATTGCGTTGCAGCTTTGGGGATTGGTTTGAAGAATTTGTAGCAGGTGTCATATCCAAGGGTGGTTTTTTGCTGATACTGCTTATCATCCATCAATAGAAAAATGAGCGCAACTTCTTGTTTGAATTCTGTGATTAGACGACACCAATCTCAAATAAGCATTGTTGTCGTGTACCACGGTATTTGACCTCGCTCCCGCACTATTTGATCGCTCTTGGTCAAAGGTGAAATGTAAGCACAGAGAAGCTTATAACGATGTAGTCTGCTATATTATCGGAAGTTTTTGGAGTGGTGCATAATCCATCTTTTTGGAAAAGAGTTTTCTGTCCAAAATTAGTTTTTGCAACACAATCGAAGCAGCTACCTCCAGCCTTGGACGATCGCAGCAATTCTCATTATGAGAATGATTATTCCTTACGGGAGCAATGCGATTTTGTGAGGTCTGGTCAAAAACAAGCGATCGCTAAAAATTATATTTAGGTACAAGGTGATTTTATTTGCAAATAAAATACTGATTTACATGAGAATTAATCTTGATGAGATATCTCACAAAGATTGCTAGCAAGTCATTTGACAATTATGTTTAAAAATATCTGCAATCAGTCTTTTATACTGAGTATTAATTATCTCAAGAAGAAATTAAAGACAGGATTAAAGTATAAAATTTATCAAGCAGTTTGAGGTTTAATAAAGGAATTAAAGATAAAAGTACAAAAATTATCCCAACTTCCAGCTACTGTGATTTTACCCCCTGCATGACCAAATTTTGAACCATAACGTGACCAAAAGTTAACGTAATTTCAAGCTTTTGAGCCAATCAATAACTTAACTTTATGAATCAAATTATGTCCGCGTGTTTTAAATGTGAATCATAATACGACCAAAAGTTTTATTTTGAGACTTGGTAAAAAATGCCGAGCAAGACACACTAATTTAGTCGAAAATTTTAAACTTTCGGTCAAAATATGATTCAAAATGTCCACAATATGGTTCAAAAATATGTTTCGCCAGAAACTGAGTGATAAAGCGATCGCCTGAAATCTGAATTTTTATTTCTCTCTCATCGCGGTACGGTACAAATGAACTATTTGACCATGTTCCTTGCTGTAATTGAGTTTTGAGTTTTTTGAACTCCATTTATAGCTTTGAACTATATGTTGTCCTAGTACAGAGTGAAGTATTTCGTGACCGTTTGGCTAAATTATCGTTCAAATCACAGCTACCCATTGACAACGCAGATGTAAGATAATTTCTGCATTTTCTTTCAACCAAAATTTACTATTACCCTTGATTCTTAAGTTGACAACTTGACGGATTAAACTCTCAATTGCCCCACTACCTATTGGTAGTTTTTGGTCTAGTATCTTAGCGTAATTTAAACGCCTTTCACGATAGGCACGTAAAAGGTAATTTCTCTGTATAACCATAGTTTTACAACGCTCTCCCGTGGCTTCAAAGATAAATTCATCCATCTGCCTAATTATGGTCATAGCATTACTTTTTTTTAAATTTCTCCGTGCTTTTTTAAACCAATTATTCCGCTCCTTATCATCACTAAACGCTACATCAGCAAATTTCTGTAGTCGCTCATTAACATGGTAAAAATCAAATAATTGATAAGTCGCATCGGGAGATTTCATTTTTTTTTAAAGAGGTGGAATATGTTTCCAAATCCATTCAGCACCGTCAGCAATTAATAAAACTTGTTTTGCTTGACTAATTCCTAAACTAATCAGATGCATTTCTAAAATTGGTAAAAAGCCTTTATAGTCTTCATAAGTGCCATCATTTACAATCTGGATCTCGTTACTTTTGACTTTTTTTCCCTGTTCATCAACCACATAAATTGTTACTAATTTTGGCTCAACCCATTCCCCTATAAAGCCATGCTTGTTTGTTTTGGGATTTTTTCTACCTTTTTTATTAATCCTAATTTTACTCCTACCACCATCTACAGCAATTACAACCCTCTGGTCTTTAAGTATATTCCCATCAGGTAATTTCCCTTGTTGCAAGTTAGATATTTTAGTTTGACGTAAATCGATGCCGATTTGACCAAATTTATATGTCAATCGTTCAATTCGTTTAACACTAATATTAATTCCCCAATCGTCCAGGATTGTATGTGCAGCTTCAAAAGAACTAGCTATGGCACCACCTAACAGCAATATCTGACCAAACTAATGGAGTTAGTCCCTCTGACATTCCTAACCATTTTAACAAGGGACAGAATCCAACATGAGTAGATTTATTCTTCGCTTTTTTTTCTTTTTTTTGAACAACGTATGGTAATTTGAGGCTTACTACAACATTACCTACTGTTAATATTTCCCTCTTCGTATAACCATGTTTTCGCGTGTCGGTATGCCACCAACCTTTGGTTTGATTAATTGCTGTTTTATGAGCTGACTCTGATTGAGAAAGCTTATGCAATAATATGGCAATACATTGACCTGCTAAAACTAACGCAGCCTGTCTGATTTTTTCTTCTGTTTCTTTAACTATTCTTCCAGACCATTCCTCGATATTTTTAAAATCTAAAAGTTTTGTAACATCCTCTTGAAAATCTGATAATGAATCAGCGAAATTTAGATTCGCAGATATGTTTTTTTCCATAAAGGTAGATACTTCCTATTTCAAAACTATTCCTGAAAGGAAATTTTACCTTTTTTATAGTCGCAACAATTTACAGAAATCTCGTTTTTGGTACAGGTTGTATTTCTACTTAATATTACTAATATTAGTGTATCAAATATTTAGTTAATACGTAAGAAGTGATTAGCGATCGCTTGTTTTTGACCAGACCTCACAAAATCGCATTGCTCCCAAGTTCCTTCAACACCAGCACGGGTGTTATAACGCTCTTTCCACTCATCAGTTTCCTGCTGTTTACGGATAGTTTGAAGGATCTGGTGTTCTTCTTGTGGGCGCAATCTTAATTTTCTTGGCTCACTTTCATTTTTTGATTTGATACACAAATGCCTAAAATCACAACGGCGGCAGACCTTGGAGGGAAACTTCACGTTAATTCCTGAATTACCCCAATTATCAATTGCAGGAGTCCAAGTTGTACTTTTTTGTCCTTGAGGACACGTAACTGTTTTTGCTGACCAGTCAACTGTAAACTTGCTTATGTCATACCCACCTGGTGTTTTCGCTTGCCAACTCACATTTGGGCGTACTGGGCCAATCAGTTCTATATCAAAATCAATTTTACTTTTTACCAGTAATTCACTATCTACGTATCCTGCATCTACGATATGTTCTTTTGGAGATAAGCCTTTTGCTTCAAGAGATAAATGAATTGGTTGTGTTTGGTCTACATCGGATAGATGGGCTTGGGTCGTCTCCACATTTGTAATTAAATGGACATCGTTAGCATCACAAGTTTCCGTAATGTGTACCTTGTACCCAGTCCAAGTCTGGGTGCGTTTGTTACCATAACGGGCATCAGTATCATAAGGAGAGTCAAAATGCTGCCCTGCCGGGGGTAAATCTGCTGCGTTACGCCAACATAATTTACCTGGTTCATCGTCTTTAACATTTGTATAATCTATGTAGTATTGATGCACCCAAGTTTGGCGGAGGATTTCTATTGCTGGTATTTGCCGCAGCCATTGAGGTGTCGTTTCTTGTTCGTATATGGCTATTAATAGCTGCATCCCATCATTACCAATAGTTTCAGCTAATTTATATCGAGCAGTCACCCCTTTGGGTAAACGGTACTCTTCTAACGCACGTCCGTAACGTTCAAACCATTCATGGGGAACCCAAGAGCGCAACCATTCTGGGGCGACTGTAGCAACTGCGTTTAATCCTGCACGCAAAGTTTCGGCTACAGTTTCAAGGCGATTCAAATTACGAATTGCTGCCAATACATGGGTTGAATCGGTGCGCTGTTTTCCTTTCTCTTTAATAATTCCTTTTTCTTTAAATTGCTTTAACAAGATATCTAGTAATTTCTGTTCGGCACTTCCTTTGATTATTCGGACTCTGAACTCGCAGAGTACACTAAAATCAAAGCCTGGATCTGTTAATTCTAGGGAGAGTGCATACTTCCAATCAATTCGGCTGCGAACTGCATAACTAGGCTTGTCTGTCAGTCATGTCCTCGATATATTGCATGACGCAGACCAAAGCTAACCGCCAAGGGCTAAAAGCGGGTTGCCCAAGTGTTGGAAACAGTGCTTCAAAATCTTGGTCATTGTAGAGAGTACCGATTTCATCCCTCATAGTCTTGTAGAGATTGCCTTTTGGGAAAGCGGCACGAGCCACACGCACTGTTTCTTCTGGGATGGGGTCTATGGCTTGCGGTTGAATCACTCAATTCCTCCTTCACCGCAGGTGATGGTAGATGCTTGTTCATTAATATCATCCCATTTTCCTCAACGTCTGCTCGCTTTAGCATTTGTAGGGTTTTCAAATGTAAAGAAATATTTCGCCAACAGCATCAGGTGGTAAAGTGTCCCATGTAATTTTTGACCAGTCAGGTGCTTGAGTCTGGTATTTGCCTTGAGAATAATTAACGGTTGGTATATCTGCTCTCGATGCTGGTGGCAAAGTCATTGGAATTAACGCACTTGTTATAGCCAATAAATAATTTTGAAATTTCATGATTTTACTGTGATTGCCCCCATTGAATTAATTGATTAAAAACTTGTGCTGAAATTCCAGAGCGAGAAATTGCTTCTTCTCTACTCTTTCCCAAGCGGAGTAGCTTCATCGCATCTTGGGCTTTGTTCCAGTTAGTTGAACCCACTTTGACTTGACCATTACGATTTGCAACTGCTAACCCGTAAGCAAGAGCATTAGCATCATTTCTTACTTGGGGAATACCAGGGGATATTGTAGAGTTTGTAGTTTTTACAGGTGTAACAGCAGCCACTCTTTCTTGCGGTGGCGCTGTAGTTGTCACAGGCATTTTGTTTTCTCTAACTGTTGGCACGATTTGCGGTTTAGTTCTAATTATCGGCAGTGGTCTCAGAACGTCCGGCTTAATCACCAGACTGGTGTATGATGGTTGTCCTGTTGCAGGAATTAATTTAAACTGGTATTGTTTCTGCCCATCCGAACCACTAGTAATCACGGTAATTTGGGTACTGCCATCACTGCTATTGGTCATATTGGGGAAACTTATTGGTTTGATTTGACGTAGAAAAATGACTGTTGCATTGGCTTGACCACAGTTAGAAGTCGAATCATTTGACGAAGAATTATCAGTTTTTTGGCATAAGCTTCCATTTGAAGTAAAAGAGATACGAGTCGGATCTCCAATCCAGACTTGTTTAATCGTTTCACCAGTCGGAATGAAGTTAATTGTTAATCCATATCCCCGCCAAACTTTCAACTTTACTCCAACAGAGCTAGTGCCTTGGGCATCCTGCGAGTAAACTGTTTTAACATTCCCAGCTAGAACTGGAGCCGGAGTCATAACTAATAAACCAATTAATATACTTAAGGTTTTGGAGAGGAGTAAGGGGGAAGTAGAAAACCAACTAGAGCTAATTTTCATAGAGAAATCGTTTGATTAACAAATATCTGAACCTTTGTATTAGCTGGCACTACAAACACTTTGCTATCTGACTGTAAAGATCAGGGTAAGCGCATCTAATTTGGTATAAAGAAAACTTGACAAGTTCTAGAAGATAGTATTAATGAATGTGTAAAAAATAGACTTGACGACCGAGCAAGATCAATGAGATGAATTCAATTACTCGATTGAAAATCTCCTGGAGCCAAATTGATGTCAGAGGGCTTTGAAACTAAATCTGCTGATAGTGTCAAAAATACTCGTTGTCAGCCAAAATCAAGAAAAATAGCAGACATTGGCAGTATTCAACAAAGTCTAGTTGAGCATTTCTCGGATATCAAAGACAAGAGAGTAGAGCGGACGAAGAAACATCAATTCACAGATATCTTAGTCATCGCAATTTTAGCAATCATAGCTGGAGCACAAGGGTGGGAAGACATCGAGAATTATGGCATCAGCAAGCAAACATGGTTAGAAGAGTTTCTGGCATTACCAAATGGTATTCCCTCAGATGATACATTTCGACGAGTGTTTGAGTTGATCGACCCAGAAGCATTAAATCGATGTTTCTTGAGATGGGTAGAAACCCTAATCACAAACATGGGAGGAGAAATTATCCCCATAGATGGAAAGACAATTAGGGGTTCTTATGACCGCAATCAAGGTCAAAGCGCACTCCACCTTATAAGTGCCTGGGCGAGTGAGCACAGTTTAGTGTTGGCACAAGTGAAAGTAGAAGATAAATCCAATGAAATCACCGCCATTCCAGCACTGTTAGAAATGCTAGACATCTCTGGCTGTATCATCACCATTGATGCAATGGGAACACAAACCGAAATTGCCAAACAGATTATCGCCAAAAAAGCTGATTATGTCCTGGCACTGAAAGCCAACCATCCCATGCTCTATTCTCAAGTCAAAGAATGGTTTGACAAAGCGCAAGCAGAGCAATTTTCGGGGATTAATGTTAGTTATGACAAACGGATTGAAAAAGCACATCATCGCACGGAAATTCGTGAAGTTTGGACTGTACCCATTGCGGCTATCGGTGAGCTTTATCAACCCAAATTATGGGCAGGTTTGCAATCTCTAGTTATGGTTGTCCGTGTTCGTCATCTTTGGAATAAAACTACTCGTGAGGTTCAGTTTTATCTCACTTCTTTAAACAGTGATGCTCAAATTATCGGTCGGGCTATCCGAAAACACTGGGGCATTGAAAACGAGGCTCACTGGACTCTCGACTGTACTTTTGCAGAAGACGCTTGTCGCATTCGTTCTTTCCACAGTCCCCAAAATTTTGCTCTTTTACGACGCTTCGCTCTCAATGCTCTTAACCGTGAACAGACCTACAAACGTAGTCTTCGTCAAAAAATGAAACGCACCGCTATGGATAACAATTATATGATTCAGGTTCTCAGTTGTTTCATTGACAATACTTTAGATTCTTCTGATTCCTTGTGTCAAGCCTGATTGAGATGCTCTTACCCTGGTATCAACAGGTAAGTTACTAAATCAGGATGGAGGATTGATCACATCTCTCACCACTGGAATTGGAGATGGAGGAGATATAGTTTTGAATGCAACTGATTCTATAGAGTTGACTAACTCTCCACAGTTGATTAATTCGGGACAATACTATGTACCCAGCTATTTAGCATCTCAAACCTTTAATACTGGTATATCTGGCAATTTAACGATAAATACATCAAGGTTAATCGTAGGAGATCAAGCATTCGCCAACACTTCTACATTAGGATTTGGCGATGCCGGAACTCTTACCATCAATGCCTCTGATATGGAGATAAGTGGTTCAATAGGTGCATCCACTACTAAGGCAGATATGGCAACTCAAGAACTATTCGGTTCTCCTCCGATGCCAAGTGGCTCTCCCGGAGAAGTTAATATTAATGCTAGATACTTGAGCCTAACAAATGGTGGACAAGTTAATATCACGAATGAAGGAACAAGTACTGCTGGTGGTAAGCTTACAATCCATGCTGATTCTATTTTTTAAAATAACAAAAGTTCTATTACTGCCTCTACTGCTTCAGGTGTTGGTGGTGATATTCAAGTGAATGTAAGAGATTTGCTTTTGAATAACAAAAGCTATATCACAGCATCCGCAGATAATCAAGGCGACGGGGGAAATATCAGAATCAATGCAGATATTATATCTGGCTCAAAAAACAGCAGTATCGCCGCAGATGCCTTTGAGGGTCGTGGTGGAAATATTACAATTAATGCTCAAGGACTATTCTTTTCCGCTGATAGCTTGATTACAGCTAGTTCCAAATATGGAATCAACGGTACAGTTAAGTACAACATTCTTGAGCCTAATATTTACACTACTAAAATAAAAGCAGAAGTGATTGCAATAACTCCTCAAATCACCGCAGTTTGCCCAAGACAAGTAGGCACAGGAAGAAGTAGTTTTGTTGTTAATAGTCGCAATCTACAATCTAAGCCTAACAATCTGATGTATAACAATGTTGAGGACAGTAACTCTCTTCCAGTTCCAGCTTTTAATAATTCACAAAATCCCAAATTATTCTTCAGTAACCAACCCACACAAGTCATAGAAGCCAACGTTTTGATTCGGGATTCTCAAGGTAATTTAGTTTTGACGACAGACCAAGCAAATCTAACCTGGGATAATGCTTCATTGTCTGCAAGTTCTTGTTTTCCAGTATCTCAGTGATGATAAAAAGATAGAAAAATGATCTCACCTCAATCTTGCTTTAAATATCTCTTATCAAGCGTTTTAGCATTATCTATAATTTTCATTCAATCATCTTCCCCTGCCCAGACTGTAAAAAAAGAAAAAGAATTTCTCAAAAATCAAGCGGCATCCCTGACTTCATCAGGTCACGAACAATTAGCTCTAGATCAGGCGAATGAAGCTTTAAAAACTTGGCAGGAATCTACCAAAATTTATCGCCAACTAAACGACCAAGAGGGTATTACGGAAAGCCTGATTAATCAAAACCTTGCTTTCCAAGCATTAGGATTACATAAACAAGCTTGCAATACACTTTTAGAAGCTTTAAAGTTGAATACAATTCTAGATATTTGCGATCCGATTTTGCAGCAACCTGCTATTGATCAAAAAGAGCAGCTGACGGCAGTAATCGGTAAGCAGAAAGCAACATCAGTTAACTTGCTTGGATTACAGAATCTCGGAGAAGTCTTGCGGATTTTAGGTCAGTTAAATGAATCTGAAACAGTTCTACAAGAAACATTAACGCTGGCAAAACTTGTATCCTCATCAAAGATTAGTGGGATTTATCTGTCTCTGGGTAATATCGAACAGTCAATTTATCAGCAATTGCAAGATAAATCTTCTTGGATAGAGGAACCACTTTTTCGAGAGCAGATTGCTAACATTATTCCCCAAAAAGCGCAAAAATCACTCTGGTATTACCAAACACTAGAAAACATCCCAAATATCTCCAAATCAGCTAAACTGCAAGCTCTGTTGAATCACTTAACTTTACTGATAAGTTGGGAACAATGGCTCAGTCATCAACAAAATCAAGCAAACCTCCATCAGAAAGTTAATCAACAAATTAGAGTATTGGTAAATCAAATAGATGACAATTCTTCTGCCTTTTTGGAGTTATCACCTGAGCCATCTATTCATGCTCGGTTGAATTTTGCTAATAACCTCAGCCAGATCCCAGATGAACAATTGAAATCAATAGCGATTCGATATAGTAAATTAGCCTTGAAAATGGCTGAAACTATTAATAGTATCCGATGGTTATCCTACAGTTTTGGGACTTTGGGGAAATTATCAACTCAAACAAAACAAAAACAGGCATATTTTCAGAAGGCTTTAGGATTCGCTCAATCAATTCGGGCTTCGGATATCGCCTACCAATGGCAGCAGCAGTTAGGACTAATTTACCAAAAGCAGGGAAAAACTGAGTTAGCGATTCAGAACTATAATGCTGCGATCGCAAACATGACTGAAGTGCGTGATAGTCTTTTGTCAACTAACGGAGATTTGCAGTTCTCTTTTCAGTCAGAAATGGAGCCGACATATCGTAATTATATGCGATTGCTCTTAACATCACCTAATCCTGATTTAAAAAGAGTAATAGAGATAAATGAAGGATTGCAGATAGCACGCTTAGAAAACTTTCTCAGATGTGGCAAGCTTGACCTTGTTGCTTTGAATCAGCTTCAGAACCTCAATCGCGCCCCAACAGTAATTCACATTATTGATTTAGGGGATACTATAGAAGTAATTGCTCAGTCAACAGATGGCTCACTTCACCACCATTCTATTGAATCTAAACTAGTTCGATTCCAGATAGATCATCTTTTAGAAGCTTTACAAAATGAGAATTTTTCTGAGGTTGACAAAAGTAGCATTACTACTTATTCTCAAAGAATTTATGAAAAGCTAATTACACCAATTCAAACATATCTACCCACATCAGGAACACTCGTATTCACTTTAGATAAATCTTTTCAAAGCATACCAATGGCATTGTTATATGATGGAAAACATTATCTAATAGAGCGTTACAGTCTTGCCGAAACTTTAGGTTCCAGAATTAGACAACCTAGAGTCTTGCATCAAAACCAGATGATAGCTTTAATAGCTGGACTCTCAAAAGTCAGCCCCAGTTCTACAGATCCAAATGCACCTAAAGACATGGAGAATTTGCTCCCTTCTAAACAAGAAGTAGAAAATGTAGAAAGACAAACCTTATCATCAGTAGCCTTGTTAGACGATAAGTTTACCCTGAAAAGGTTCAAAGAAGAACTAACTCAAAATAATTTTCCTATTGTACATATTACTACCCACGGTCAATTCAGTTCTGACCCACTCAAAACAGTACTAGTAGCCTATGACAAGCTAATTAATATTAGAGACTTTGACAGCTTAATCAGAGGTAAAACCGAAAATAGTCAAGATGCAATTGAGTTACTTGTTCTCAGCGCCGAATGGCACTAAGAAAAGCTCTAAGCTATACGGAATAAGGGCTACAGCTTTGAAAGCTATTGAACAGTGGAGGAGAGGTCAGGCGGTCGTCCAAGATGGCAGTGTCATGGAAGCGATGCCTACGGCGGTAAACTACGCCACGAAAGACACGCTGAGTTTGCGATCGCCTACGCCATCGCTTTGCCTTGCACCAGAAAGTGGAATCAGATATACAAGTTGTCTAAAAATTTCTGGTAGGTAGGAAAAGCTTACTCGTTCATGAAATACTTTCTTTCAAGACGAGCAAGCAAACATCATAAATACTACTGTGACACTACGAGTGCAAATTCTCAAGGATAAATTTCATCAAAGTCTAGGATTACCTTTTAAAGAATTATTGCCGGAATCTGCAATTAAGCAAGTAATCTCTGAGCTAAAAATTAAATATAAAAAACGGTTATTTGACCCATTTATAACCTTGTGGGCATTTTTATCTCAAGTTTTAGATACTGATAAAACTTGCCACAATGCTGTAAGTAAAATAATTGCATATTTGGCAGAATCAGAAGTAGAAATTCCGTCAACAGATACAAGTGCATACTGCCAGGCACGGGCAAGATTGCCAGAGAAATTATTGGAGAAACTTTTCAATGATTCGGCACAAAGCTTAGAAGAGAAAGTAACAACAGAAAAATTATGGTTTGGTCGAAATGTGAAAGTAATAGATGGCTCAACCGTATCTATGCCAGACACAGTAGAGAACCAAAAAGAATACCCTCAACCTAGTAGTCAAGAAGATGGATGTGGTTTTCCAATTGCTAAAATTGGTGTGATATTCAGTTTGGTGACGGGAGCGGCTGTTGCTTTATGTATAGACGTTCTGAACACTCATGATATTAAGTTGGCTAGAAAAATGTACAGCTTTCTCAAACCAAATGATGTGCTTTTAGGAGATAGAGCTTTTTGCGCTTACGCCGATATGTTTACTATCGAAAAGCTTGGTTGTGATGCCGTATTCCGTAAACATCAATCTCGCACAACCACTATGCGAAAAGGTAAAATTATTGGCGATTGCGACAAATTAGTTACCTGGTACAAACCTAAAAGTTGTCCAAAAGGATTGAGTAAGGATGAGTTTGATGCTTTGCCTCCTTCCATTACTGTGCGAGAAATTTACTATTACATTGTTATTCCTGGTTTTCGCACTCAACAAGTCAGCTTAATTACTACTCTTTTAAATAAATCTTCTTATTCTACTCTCGAAATTGTTGGACTTTATGGTAAACGTTGGGATGTTGAATTGGATTTGAGGCATCTTAAAACTACTCTAGGAATGGATGTTTTGCGGTGTAAAAGTCCCTCAATGGTACGCAAAGAAATTTACGTTTATTTGCTTGCTTACAATCTACTTCGTAGCTTAATGTGGTCGGCTGGAACTAGTTACACCACTCCTCCGTTACGCCTATCACTCCAAGGTACTCGCCATCATTTAAATAACTTTATTCCCGAATTATTAGCCGCAACTTCAACAAAACGTCTTAAAATTTATCGTACTTTACTAAAAGTTATCGCTCACAAGGCTGTTCCTGACCGTCCTGCTAGAAACGAACCACGAGTCCGTAAACGCCGCCCGAAAGCTTATCCTTTAATGACCAAACCCCGGCATGAATTACGCTCTTCAGTTGCAAACTGCTTAAACCGCAAGGGTTTCGGCTTTTCTTAGTGCCATTCTTCTCAGCGCCTGCGAAACTGCTAAAGGCAACAAGCAGTCAGCAATGGGCATTGCGGGAATGGCTGCCCAAGCAGGAGCGCGTAGCACTGTTGCTACTTTGTGGCGCGTGGATGCCGATTCTACCGCTTTGCTTATGCAAGAATTTTATAAAGGTTTGAACAATGGCTTGCCAAAAGCAGAAGCACTACGTCAGGCGCAATTGAGTTTACTGTCAAATCCTAAATATAAAAAGCCTTATTATTGGGGTGGGTTCCTATTGGTTGGAAGCTGGTTGTAAAATTCCACTAATTTTAGCCCTGATTGGGCTTTTTCTAACTCTTTGGAATTCTTACTGCTTTTGGCTAACTCAGCTGCCGTCAGGTATTCGGGTTTCGCCTCCTTTGGTAACTTGGCCTTCAGATAGCGATCGCCCAGTACTCTGTAAAGAGTCGGATTTCGGCTATTAGTTGCTGTTGCCGTTTTTAACATCTCAATTGTTTCATTTAAAAGATTTTCTGCCGTATAGATAACATCTACGTCAAGAATAGTTTCATCTGGAGGTAGCCCTAAGTCTTTGATGCGTTTAATCTTTTGTGCAATTTTTTCTTGCTTTGCTACAGACAATACGTCCACAAACGTTTCATCATAGCTAAAAGCTTGACCATCAATATATGCAAAAACATCTATTGTATATGGAGTACCTGGTTGAAATTCTTTTTCATCACTTGGGTAGGCAAGCCGAGTTTGATTTACAACTTTCTCCCACCCAAACTCGTAACTTTTTACTTTGACTTTGTAAGAAGTAGCACCCTTAACAGCTGTCCAAATTATTTCGGGACGAGAATTCAATGTTGATGTGCTATAAGGAGAAATTATTGTTGGCTCATCGCTCCCTTCTGTGCCTCCTTTTTGTATGCGACATCCATCAGTGTTGCTTGGATTGCAAGGAAATGAGGCTTGTTCAGATTCGGCACATTTATCAAGAGGAATAGTCCCACTAGGTATTTTTAAAAATTTTCCCGAACTAAAACATAAGAATTCTACAGAACCACCATTTAAAACTTCTAATTTATCTCCCTTACAAATTAAACTTCCTACTTCAAATCGTTTGTCGCCTTTGCTTATTATCCTTCCTAACGGTGGCTCACAACGAACCTGATTTCTTCTTACTCTTATGAGCGGTACATTTGCTAGCAATGGTAGATGAATTAGTATTAGAAAAGTTAAACAGCACATTCCCCCCCAAAAAAAAAATCAGCTTTTTCATTGTTTGACAAATATAAATTGTCTTAGCATCTTATCATTTGTCAAGTATGCGATCTAGTAATTCTTCTCTCCAGACAAACACTTCTGGTAGGCTAGATTTAGTCAATATACAAGCATCTATATAAGCTCTGGCGTAATTAAGTTGGCCTAATGATTCTTCTATTTGAGATAGTAAACAATATGCATCTGTTCTTTCACTGTCTAACTTTGTCGCTTTTTCTAAATATTTTTGTGCTTCATTTAACTTATTTTGCATTAACCTTGCCCATCCTAAATCTTTATACAACGATGCTTGCAACTCTTTATTATTAGTTTTTTTTAACCCGCTTAACGCTAAAGTAGCTGCGGCGTTATAATCCCCTTTTTTATTTTTCAATCTTGCTAAACCTGCAACAGCAAATATTGCTTGATCACTACTTCTGACAGCAATTTCATATTGCTTTTGTGCTAAATCATATTCTCCCTGTCTATCATAAAAATCACCTAATCCGTAATGTGATTCCCATTTATTAGGTTTTAATTTAAAAATTATCTCGTAAGTTTTGTTAACACAACTGTAGTCATATAACTGCTGACATGCAATTGCTAAATTATTATAAGCACTATCATCTTTAGGATTATATTTGATAGCTAGTTCGTAATTATTTCTAGCAATCTTAGGGTCATTTTGATGCTGTAAACCCTTCTCAAAGTAAAAAGATGAGACTGAGTTAGTTAAATTATGTCCATACTTTATTGCTCTTTGAAAGTCTTTCTCCGCATCGGCATTCCTATTTTCTTTATAAGCTTCTTTACCTTGATTCAAAAAATAATCTGCTACTGTGTATTTTAAGCTATTATTCAAATTCACTGCTTTTTGAAAATCGTTCTCAGCTTGGTCAAATTGATTTTCTGCATAAGCTTTTTTACCGGAATCTAAATAATATTTTGCTACTAGAGGTAAAGATGCATATATCAAACCAACAATACTCATTAAGCCTAATACAAACGCACTAATTTGAAATGGCTTTGATTTAATTACTCGATTAAGCTTTGATTTACTAGGTAAGTGCTCCAATCGCTGCAAAATTACTTCAGTAGTTGCTGGACGATTCCCTGGTAAAGGAGCCATCAACTCATCAATAAAATCAGCAAAAGGTTTGTCAATCTGTGGCGCATCTTTTCTCCAAAGCAAGTTCCCTGTTTTTTGATCTGTTGGTAGATTACTTAGAGGAGTTGCAGTAACTAGATTTACAAAAGTACAACCCAAGGAAAAGAAATCCGATTGAGGTACTGCCCGACCATTGATTTGTTCTGTTGGAGTGTAACAAGGCGTGATGACAGACGTAATTTCATATATTGCTTCTCTACCTACACTAGTTCCCCCACTTCCGCTAACTTTTGCTAAGTAAGTGTCAGTCACTCGCCGTGCAGTACCAAAATCAACTAATGCCAATTTACCATTTGGTTGGAGAACTATATTAGAAGGCTTGATATCTCGATGAAAAAAATTAGAACGGTGTACTGTATCAAGGATTTCAACTAACTGCCTAAGCCATTCTAATGCTAGAGATTGTGAAATTCTCCCATTAAATTCTATCCATTGCTCCAAGTTTTGTCCCTCAAATTTATCCATGACTAAGCAACGCAGCGTTAAGGGACTATTTTTAGGAACAAAAGTAAAAAAATCATCTAAAGTACTTTCAGGAATATTTGGATGCTGAATTAGTTGCAAAGTAAGAGATTCCTGCTCAATTAATTTAACTAATTTAGGCGATTTCCATTTCAGAACTTTCATGACTCGCTGCTTACGCACAGGGTTCCAACGAGTACCAGCATCATCTACTTCAAAAACTTCAAAATAATTAAACGGATCATCGGTAAGTGCCCTCAGTGGTTTGACTAGACGGATGCGGTCGTTAATTAGCAGCGAAGTGCCACAAGAGAGACAGTGTTCTATGTCATCAGGATTTCGACGGTGCTCACAAAGGGGATTAATACAGTAAGATGACATATAAGAGAAAATTATGTATAAGTATTGGTTACTTAGTAGTAAATAAGTATAAATTGTTTAACCATAGCTTTCTATGAAATTGCGGACAATTCAATAACTAAATCGCAGGGATCTAAGTAAATCAATAACGTTCCGAACTTATACCAAGCCTTATTCTACATATCTATCACTAATATAATCTTTGTTATTCAATTACTGGTAGCAAGTAAAAAATCTAAGTAATAAGGTGTGATTTAATGTACTATATTTTACTCATTTTTGATAATTCACTCATAAAAATAATGTTACTTCAACAAAGGAATCGTCATTTTGTCTTCATTCATCCACAAGTAACATCATTAGAAATTTGTATTGATACTTATTTGAGGTTAGGCAATTAAAAATGAAAAAATCTAGTAATATTGAGTGTAATCCAAGATACTCTCTAAATTAACTTGAATCTATGGAACTTCCCTTACGGGACTTCACTATCTCAACAGGACAAGTATAATCATGGATTTTGGTGACTTACACGAACTAAAAGTTTCAGAACCTTCTTTTTCATCCATTATCACAACA
The DNA here is from genome assembly GCF_026127265.1 of Nostoc sp. KVJ3. Lineage (GTDB taxonomy): Bacteria > Cyanobacteriota > Cyanobacteriia > Cyanobacteriales > Nostocaceae > Nostoc. The sequence continues at coordinate 19,287 of NZ_WWFG01000008.1, read as the reverse complement.
GTAGCAGAGCCTCCAGAACAAAGGTTTTCAGAAAAAATGACTTTTGAAGAAGCTTTGGTAGCAGTAAATGATTTGGTGTTTGCCAAACTGGGTAGACATCTATCTGAAGCTGAGATCATTGTCATGAAAGGAGCTTGGAATAGTCGTGAGTTTGTAGAGATAGCAGAAAACTCGCCTTACAGCGTTAATTACTTACAGCGACGTTTAGCTCCTCAGTTGTGGGATTTGCTCTCCGAAATAATTGGAGATGGACAACGAGTGGGAAAAAAGAAGCTTCGGTATTTTTTGGAGCAAGTAACCAAAAAGTATCCGGCTCAGTCTGCTTCAAATCGAGAGCAAGTCCCTTTTGACACTGGCTTTATGCAGAGCATTAAGGGTCAACCACCTAATATATCTACTTTTTATGGACGTATACAAGAATTGGCTCATTTAAAAGAATTAATAGTGAAGCAACGCTGTATATCGCTAGTAGGGGTAGCAGGAATTGGAAAAAGTGCATTAGCGGCAAAACTCTTAGCAGAACTTAGCACAGAATCTCAACCTAGATTCGATTGTTTAATTTGGAAATCAGTTACTCATGCACCACGAGTCCAAGACTTAGTAGCTGATTTGATTGAGCTAATTGATCCCCTAGAGCCATCTTCAAATTTACCTGAATATACGCAAGCAATGATTTCGGTGTTGGTGAAGCAATTGCAATCACGCAACTGTTTGCTGGTATTGGATGAGACTGATGCATTGTTCCATAGAAATAAATTGGAGCAGAGGCTAGAGTACAAAATACTCTTTCGTCGATTATTGGAGGAGCAACACCAAAGCTGTCTGCTTCTAACCAATCGAATTTTCCCTGAAGAGTTTAGTACTTTAATGAAAGCTAAACGTCCAATTCAGTATCTTAGAATTGAAGGTTTAGATTCAGAAGCAGCAATGCAGCTTTTATCTGCTAATGGACTAACAGATAAAGAGAAGTGTCAAAAATTAATCCATACCTATCGTGGTAATCCTTTGGAATTAGAGACAGTAGTGGAGAAAATTCACCACTACTTTGCTAGTAGTACGGAAAAATTCTTTAGAAAGTATACTACGTTTGTTAGCAGCGAGTTTCAAGCAATGCTCGACGAGATGTTTGGCGAAATATTAAGTGAAACTCAGAGGCAGATCATGATTTATTTGGCAGAGAAAATAACTTTAAATTTAAAACCTGTTAGTTTTGAACAACTGTTAAATGATACAAGTCAAAGGCAGAAAACACCTGTATCTACTTCAGAGGTGATTAAAGCATTAGAACAACTGGAAAGACAGTCATTAATTGAAAGCAGCAAAGACCCAGTTACAAAAGAAATTAGTTTTACTCTACAACCAATAATTAAAAAGTATATTACGACAGATCCTCTGGGGTTAGTCCATACATCTAATACTTTACCAACATTAGCGATCGCATCTTAAGAGAGGTAGCTATGATTGCAGAAAAACTAGAAATCACAATTAAAATCAACGAACTGGCACAACCCAAGACCGTAAAGAACGCTTGGCAGCAGTTTGACCTAGACTGTGACGGACGCATCACAACAATCACAGTTAAACCAAAGAATTACAAGAAACTGACCGATATAACCAGTAATTACCCACAGTGGCTAGCAGCAATGTCTAACGACAAGCCGCGAAGCGTCTACGCTGGCAAACTTGGTCAGTCAACTGAGCTTGGGTTGGTGTTAAAGTCACCCAAGATGAAAGTTTTCGAGCGCAAGCCCAAGGCAGAAAAGACCCCTGCGGCAGGTGCTGCTTCTTGAAAAAGGATTACCCAACTAGGGTAAGCTGAAACCAATACTGATAAATATGGAGGAGTCGAACACAAACATTGCAGAATCTCGCTAGATAAGGAAATACCACAAGTTATGTAAGATTAAGCTGATTACGTAAAGGAGGACAAGGTGAAGATACAACAGTACGAGAAATTAACGCACAAAGCGCCACTAAGGAGTAGCGCTTTGTGCGTGTCTTAAATTTCATATAACCTCAGAGCGGGGTTGATCTCGATGGAACAAAATCAGTGGTTGTTAAAGTTTGGCGACTAAGATTACCACTAAAAATGTCCAACTGAGTTTATCCGCGCTGCTTCTCCTATTGTACAGGGGTTGTTACCAGAACGTCGAACTTTTGGTGACAAGTTTTTTGTTGTCGAAATTCATAAGTTTCTGTAACGTTAAGTTTGATTAAGAAATATCCCGAATTTTGTAGTTAAAAGCAGCAGCAGCGCGAATAACAGTTACCAGTTATCAGTTATCAGTTGGAATTCACAGTCCTTGATAACTGTTAACTGTTGACTGATAACTGATGCAACCCCCTCTGAACTTGAAAACCAAGTAATCAGGGGAAAATATCGTGATAAAAAAAGAACGCCCCAAGAGCGCAGTATTAGAGCGTATGGGGTCGAGTGCAGCCTTCGCACGGAAACTTTTTGCTGTAGCGTCGGGTAATTTCAGGAATATCAAGGCTAGAGCAAGAGTTTCACCGATTGAAAGAGTTCTCTCCAAGGAATTCCAAGGGGAGAACCGATGAATAATACCCCTAAGAAAACGGGGTCAAGCTTAAAGGGAAAAGGGAAAAGGGACGGGGAAGAGTTAACAACTTCTTCCTCCCCTTCCCCTTTGCCCCTTACTCTTGACCCTGGCGTTGCCTCTCCAACTGAATACCCAAACAACCTCACGGCTGCTGAATACCATGAGCTAACAGTTGGTAGTGCGATTCATCCAGCACTGATTGAGAGCAACTTCTTCCATATTGAAGGAGAATTAATTTACGACTACCTGTTCATCTCCAATAAAATCCCTCGGAAAAATGCCGGTCGAGTCACGGATGCATACATCAGGCAATATCAGCATCTCTTGTTGGGTGGAACATGGATTCAATCACTTGACCCATTCAAGAACTGGCAACCGATGGAGTGGGGAAGGATCAAGCCCAACTTTCCTCGCATTGATTGGCAAAAAGGGAAACCCGTCAAATACGAGTCGCCCCCCAAAACCCCCAACCGCGTTACCTACTTTGATGTCGCTAACCCCATCTGGGACAAAGTTGCAAAGCGTTATTTAATTAAGCGCTATCATTCCCTTTTGGCCCTGCGCTTACTAGATCAACTCAATCCGCTAATATTCTGGGAGTGGGTTCGGCAACATCCAGATATTCCGATTATCTTATGCGAGGGTGAGAAGAAAGCCGCTTGCTTGCTGAGTCTGGGGTTTGTAGCGATCGCACTCCCTGGAATTTGGAACGGGCGCGTGGGCAAACAGGATTTTGATGAACAATTGCATCCTGACTTAGTACCGATGGCTCAGGTGGGGCGCAAGTTCATTATTTTATTCGACTACGAAACCTCTTCTAAAACCAGGTGGTCGGTGTTTCAAGCCACTGTTCGCACTGCAAAAGCAATTGATTCTGCTGGTTGTGAATGTGAAGTTGCGCTGTTGCCAGGGCCAGAAAAAGGTGTAGATGATTTCGTGGTAGCCAGGGGTGAAAATGCTAACGCTCTACTGACCGCAATCATCAATGATGCTAAATCACTTGCTGATTACAAGCGCTCGTATCGGGCTAAAAAATGGGGACTAAGTAAATACAAACCAGATGTCACAGTCAATATTAAATATTTGACCCAAGCACTCTGCATTCCGGATCTGGAGGAAAAATGTTCATCTGTCCCGCCACTTTATGATATCGCAGAAGAAAAATTCTTTACCCCAAGTGTTAGCTCTACAAGCTGTGGAGAGGGAGAAGGAAAACAAGAGTTAATAATTTCTGACTGCCCTGACCACAAACCCAGTACCCAAAATCCCAAAAAGTCTTTCCGTTTTCCAGAAAAAGGGCTAGTAGTCTTGTGGAGCGACATGGGTACAGGGAAAACTGAACTTATGCGCTGGTGGCGTGACCAAAACCCCGACGCGCGGTTCCTCAACAATGGGCATCGCGTAAATTTGCTGAAAAATCTTGCCGAACGCTTGCAGACAGCCATGTACTCCGACTTGGGTTACACAGGTTTAGCCCAGGCCCAAGCCCTTAGTATTACTATTGACAGCTTGCATAAGCTGAATACTCAGTCTCTCACTTACGGCTGCATATTTATAGATGAAGCCTGCCAATACCTCACCCACTTACTACACAGTAATACTTGCAAACAGCACCGTGCCGCCATTTTGGAGGTACTGGAATATATAGTATACAACGCGCCACTGGTCGTCATCGCTGATGCACACATGGATGATTTGACGGTGAACTTCTTTCTTGCAATGCGACCAAAAGGTGAAGTACCTTACATCATTAAAAACGAGTGGCGAAATGGTTCACGCACAATTTATTGGTACGAGGGGGATAATTCTAGTGCCCTAGTCGCCCAAATCTCGGCAGCGCTGATGCTTGGTGAGAAAATCATGGTTGCAAGTGACAGTAAGCGTTTCATCAAAAAACTCGACAAATCCTTTACTATCAAGTACGAAGAATCTAACTCCGAAAAATCACATACACCTCAAAAATGGCGCATCTGGTCTGTTCACTCTGACAATTCTGGTAGTGATGAGAATGTTGCTTTCATCAAAGATATCACCAACGCCGTCAAAAACTTTGATGCCTTGTTCACTTCCCCTAGCCTGGGGACTGGTGTCGATATTTCTGAGTATCATTTTGATTTAGTGTTCGGTGTCTTTCACGGCGTAAGCCAGACAGCTACTGAGTGTGCCCAGCAACTGTACCGTTATCGTCCAAAAGTCCCGTTTCATATTTGGGTGGCCCCGCGTCCCCCCTTTGGTTACAAGGATACTAACGCATCCAAGATTAAAGAGCGCTTGCTCCAAACCAATGAAATGACCGCTTTTCTGTTGCGGATTAACAGAGAAACGGGTAAGCGGGGCGCAGAGAAAGATTGGGCGCTTGAGGCTTACTGCCAAATTATGGCTAACCGCCACTATTCTCTCAATAATCTGCGTGATGATTTGCGATCGCTCCTCACAGAAATGGGCAATACATTTATATATGTGGGAAGTGATTCAGATCCTCAATCTCTCGAAAGTCTTAAAGCAGCAGCACAAGCTTTGGATCTTGCCCACAATTCGGCTGTTGCCAAGGCTAAGAATATTACTTTGAGCGAGTATCGCGCCCGTCAGAGCAAAGATTACCTTGACCCTAATGAAATTTTTGAATGCGAAAAATTCCGCATTTCTGATTCTTACGGCATCGAAGTTACCGAATCGCTCGTAGAAATGGATAAAGGTGGTCGATTAATTAGAGCTATCGCCGGGCTTGAGGCCATTTTAGCAAAGCCCGAAGAATCAATTGTTGACCCCAAAACTGGGCAAAGTTATCCTACGCCACCAACAATTGTCACCCAAAAAGACCGCACCGAGCGCGACAATCTACCTTTGTGCATCGACTGGGGCAATTACTCGGCACGCTGGTTGGCTAGATTTAACCTTGGGCTGCATCAGATTCTCAAGCGTTTAGTGAAGGGTGATGAAGTTACCGGCTCGGATACTCAATTAGTTAATATGACAGCGATCGCTATACATTGTGCTGCTCACGTCAAAGCAATTCTTGGGTTTACTATTCCCAGTGACTGTAAACCTATTTGGTTGCTGGCCACAATGGTAGAGCAACTGGGGTTAAAGTTGACCTTCCGTAAGCAGGGTCAGCGGGGTCAACAGGTGAAACTTTTCTCTTTATCTAAAGAGGAATTAGAATTTGCAATGCATGTAATTGCTCATCGCGTGGAAAAGCGTAATCAAAAAGAAAATCGAACCTATTATGCTGCTCAAACCTCTGCTGCGTATAATGTAAACCCCAATCAGCAGGCCGTATCCGTCCCCCCCCTGATGCTATAGGGAACTCCCATTGCCAGGGGGAGGATACTACCGAATTTGAGTCACCTCCGACAGATCGCATTACGCTACTCCACTGCGTAGAAATACTTCGCTCTGGTATTTCTCGTGGAGTAGAGGCAATTAAAGGCATTCTCAAGCGATGGCAGAGTGATCTGCGCTGGGAGACGGTGCTGGAACTTGAAGCGATCGCGGCAAATGAACTGCGACTTGTGGAATCTCAAGTTCCTGAATTTTATGAATGGCTATCGGTTGAAGTGTTGCCTATGGAGGGGGCTGGCTAGAGAAAAATCCCTTTGGCATTTGAAAGCAGTTTTTCTGCTTAGTTTCCAGTAGCAATCGATGCCACTGGTTCTTATTTGTGCTGCATTCTCACTGGTTAAAATCTTAGAGTTTGTGTAAATGTCAAAGATCCATCAAGTTTAAAGCGCTACTGTCATTAGGTCTAGCTTTAAGATAGCGATCGGTGATGGCTAAATTGGCATGACCCAAAGTTTCTTTCACCAGCACTGGATTAGTCCCGCGCTCAATCGCGTGAGAACCGTGGGCATGACGTAACCAGTGAGTAGAAACCAGTTCGCTTAATCCAGCTTCTTGTGCAATTGCTTTGACAATCGGGTGCAAGTTTTGACGGTCGAGATGTCCCCCTTTTTGACTTCGGAAAACTGCGTTTTTTGGTAAAGCTTGACCTTTGAACTCCATTAGTTCTGCCCACAGCTTCGGCTTAATGAGAATTGTGCGATTTTTGCTCCCCTTGGCTTTTCTCACGTACACCTGTCCACTATCACTGCGGGGTGTCAAATCTACCCAAGTTAAATTACAGATTTCACTTGCCCGTAACCCTGCCTGATACAAGAGTTTGATAATTAACAAATTACGTAGGGCTGTGTACTGTCGTTTGGGAGTTTTCGCATCAGCTAAATGCTTATTGGCTGCCCGTACCAACAATTTAATATCAGCTTCATCAAGATAGCGTTCGTTGATTACATCTGGTAATTCACCCAGTTTTAGTGCCATACCCACATTAAAAGGGAGATATCCAATTTTATGAGCGAAACTAATCAAGCTTTTAGCACAAGCTATGTATATCCGCTTTGTGCTTTCGGCATTGCCCCCAAAAGAACTAGCGTATTCTACCAAGTCTTCATAAGTCACTTTTTTGAGCGGCTTGTCCAGAAAATCCAGAAATCGCCTAGTGTATCGCTGGTAAGCCCGAATAGAAGACGACGCTTTTCCCTCCAACCACAGCGCAATCAACTTCGCCTCCGCCTGCGCTACTGGCAAGGAAGCGATCGCCTTTCTATGGGCTGTTATGTGGACAAGAGAGAGCGTCATTTTTATTACTCCCTTAATAATCAGACACAATAGTAGTTTCGTCTGGTTTTATAGTGTCTGATTTTTATTGTCCTTTAAAATGGGCGTTTCAACTCATCCTCAAGCGAATGAAAATTTCTCGATTTTTGCGTATAGTACACCTCTAATACTGAGGAGCGTGACAAACACAATACTGTTATGCAATTGTTCAGCAGGGTATTTATTTTGAAAAACCTAAAAGTAAGTGAAAAAAATAAACTAAAAATGACTTTATAGTTAATAAATGATATAAGAGGTCAAAGAGCGTCCTCCAAAGTTTATTTACGCGGCAGTGTACTGCTTTTTAAGCGTTATCACGCCATAAAACTATAGAGTCATTTTTAGTTTATTTTTTGAGAGTGGTTTGATAAAAGAAAGGCAGGAGGCAGAGGGCAGGAGGCTCAGTTGGAAGAAAAGGTACAAACCTCGCCCCTAGTGGGCGAAAAAGTAGGAATATTCTTTTCGTTAGCGTTGCGGCACGAAGTGCGATGCACAGCACGAGAAAAGATGCGTCCGTAGCACAAACCTCTTCCCTTCATGGGAGAGGTGTCCCTTCTGCCAACTGAGCCTCCTGCCTCCTGCCTTGCCGCCTTTGGCGGCTTGATTGCTTTGTGTTTAAGACACTTTTTTTCTAGAACCGCAAACGGGAGCTAGAGAAGTAGTTTCTCAAGAATTGCCAAGGCACTTACCAGTAATGAAATGCCCCGCCGTCGCTTACGAGACACGGGGCGAAAGCACAGCTAGTAGTCTGCCAACCCAAAAATGCGCTTGTGAGGACTGGGGAAAGGGGAAAGGGAACTGGGTTTGGGATTTAAACCCTTTACCCATTCCCCCTTCCCCTTTACCCCACTTTCGTGACGAAAGCGAACTACTAGCTACTTCTTTTCTCACTCTTGATTGAGAGCAACAACCGCAAGCCGGGTGAAATTGTTAAGTTGAACATTTCTAAATTGCAATCGTCGGGTGCAAAAAAGCGCTTTCCAACCGCTGCTGTAATCGCGTATATCGCAGTTGGCCATCACTAGAACGCAAAGCCTTGGATATCGCTTTCTTGGAACCAACGACAATCGCTAACTGCTTGGCAGAAGTTAATGCTGTGTACAACTGTTCACGAGACAACATCATATAAGGCTGCGTATAAATTGGCAGAATCACTACCGGATATTCAGAACCCTGGCTTTGATGAATGGTGAGGCTCCAGGCGAGGGCAATTTGATTTAAGTCTGCTCTGGTCCTAACGACAGTATGCTTACGATACTGCACAGTAACTTCCATCTCTTCAGGATCAATGACCTTGATAATTCCGAAGTCGCCATTAAAAATTTCGTGATTATAATCATTAGTCAGTTGAATGATCCGATCGCCTTCTCGTAATAAATTCCCGCCCCTGGTAATCTCTACTTTGTCGGGACTGGGCGGATTAATCAACTGCTGCAATACGGTATTGAGGTTACGAGTCCCAAGCAAACCCCGCGACATGGGGCAAAGCACTTGCACATCAGTAGCTCGATTGTAACCCAGGTGGGGAATCAAGTCTGTAATGATTTCGGATATTGCTTTAAGACCATGTTTGGGGTGATGACCGCCGCCGTGCCACAGACACTCAGACACGGGATTATCGGAAATCGGTTCAATAGTGGGAAACTGGCTTCGGTTAATTTGGTGAGCAGCGGTGATAATTGCGCTCTGTTGGGCTTGCCTAAATACCTTGGTCAACCGCACCACCGGAACGTGACCAGAATTAATCAAGTCAGCAAGGATTTGACCGGGACCGACAGAGGGTAACTGGTCAATGTCACCCACTAGCAGTAGTTGGGAACCGTATTGTATCGCCTTTACCAAAGAAGATGCCAGAAACAAATCAAGCATACTAGCTTCTAGCGCGACAATTGCGGTATGGGGTAAAGGGTTTTGATTATCGCGTAAGAAGCCCATTGTCTTTGGGTCAAATTCCAACAAGCAGTGTATCGTCTTGGCTTCGAGTTGTGTGATTTCACTCAGGCGTTGAGCAGCGCGTCCAGTTGGCGCAGCTAAGGCGATAGATTTGCCCATTGCTTTCCACAGAGAGACTATGGTCTGGGTGGTGAAAGTTTTACCGCAACCGGGGCCACCAGTAAGAATCATTACCCTTGAATATGCAGCCATTTCTACCGCTAGCCGTTGCTGTGGTGAAAGTTTGATTTTACGACTCTTGGTGAAGCGCTCAATCCAGGCGCGAACACGAGGCATATCTTGTGCAACTGGTTGGCAAAATCTAGATTGTATTAATTGAGCAAGGTTCTGTTCGGTGTGAAAGTAGGTTGGTAGATAACATAGCAGCGTTTGGTCTTCGCTTTTCTCGCGGATTAAGTCATCCTTGAGTGCCATGTCTTTGATAATATCAGCGAGGGTATCTTCTTCGGGTGTGTGATCTGCTGTAGTCAGCAGTTTGATAACATTCTCAATGAGTTTTGGCTGGGGTAAATAGCAATGCCCATCGGCAGCAGCTTCGTTCAAAACATGAATTAAAGCAGCACGGTAACGGAACTGACTATCAGGCGCAACTCCTAAATTAAAGGCAATTTTATCAGTTCTCAGAAAACCAATACCGTAAATGTCAGCAGCTAACTGGTAGGGATTGCTGGTGAGAGTAGCGAGTGCTTCATCCTTGTACTGCCTGTAAATTCTGACTGCATAAGTAGTAGAAACGCCATGACTGTGGAGAAATAGCATTAAATAAATGTAAGAGATGTAAGAAAATAAAATAAAAATAAGTTGATAGCTAAATAAAGATATTTTGAATTGAAGCAGAGACTTCATATTTGGGTTATGCCATCGGCGACGGCGACCCGGACGCGAACAATCCCACAAACTATCGAGTCTGCCCCAGTACCAGCGATGAATTGTGTCGCGTACAGTCTGTGGATGCCATTTTAAGTATTGTGCGATCTTTAGCACTGTCCATCCAGCGGCTGATAAGCGTAGTACAGTGGCACGACTTTGAGTTCTTGGTGGTATACCTTTTGCTTGAGTGAGTGCTAGTAGGGCTTGATCTTCTATTGGTGACAGGTCAACTTTTAAAGGCGCTGGCATCTTGGTCAGGGGTAAAATATTTACGACTAAAAGAGATTATCCCAATTTGATGTGCCATTTTACTTTATTGAATTCTATTTACGAACGCCAAGATGCTCACTGATGACCGAAGGGACTTTAGGTGATTGCGAGTTAGTTTTTGATGTCAGAAATTACACAGTTAAAAATCCAACTTTAACGTCGCTCGTGCTGCATCATGATACTTGTCTAGGTTAGTATATAGTCTAGCATTGCGTTCATTTGGTCTATTTACCTAGATGAACATAATGCAGAAAGTTTTCCTGCATAGCGATGCCCATGCTAGTTATAATTACGTAAACAGGTATTTACATTGGTTGTGATCAAGAGTAATTTAACTGTTGATGTATTCTGTGAATCGTCTAATAACAGATAGGCAGGGGTTTGATTCAGTACATCAGTTAGGATTGCCGTCGCCAGGGTAAGAGCATCTCAATCAGGCTTGACACAAGGAATCAGAAGAATCTAAAGTATTGTCAATGAAACAACTGAGAACCTGAATCATATAATTGTTATCCATAGCGGTGCGTTTCATTTTTTGACGAAGACTACGTTTGTAGGTCTGTTCACGGTTAAGAGCATTGAGAGCGAAGCGTCGTAAAAGAGCAAAATTTTGGGGACTGTGGAAAGAACGAATGCGACAAGCGTCTTCTGCAAAAGTACAGTCGAGAGTCCAGTGAGCCTCGTTTTCAATGCCCCAGTGTTTTCGGATAGCCCGACCGATAATTTGAGCATCACTGTTTAAAGAAGTGAGATAAAACTGAACCTCACGAGTAGTTTTATTCCAAAGATGACGAACACGGACAACCATAACTAGAGATTGCAAACCTGCCCATAATTTGGGTTGATAAAGCTCACCGATAGCCGCAATGGGTACAGTCCAAACTTCACGAATTTCCGTGCGATGATGTGCTTTTTCAATCCGTTTGTCATAACTAACATTAATCCCCGAAAATTGCTCTGCTTGCGCTTTGTCAAACCATTCTTTGACTTGAGAATAGAGCATGGGATGGTTGGCTTTCAGTGCCAGGACATAATCAGCTTTTTTGGCGATAATCTGTTTGGCAATTTCGGTTTGTGTTCCCATTGCATCAATGGTGATGATACAGCCAGAGATGTCTAGCATTTCTAACAGTGCTGGAATGGCGGTGATTTCATTGGATTTATCTTCTACTTTCACTTGTGCCAACACTAAACTGTGCTCACTCGCCCAGGCACTTATAAGGTGGAGTGCGCTTTGACCTTGATTGCGGTCATAAGAACCCCTAATTGTCTTTCCATCTATGGGGATAATTTCTCCTCCCATGTTTGTGATTAGGGTTTCTACCCATCTCAAGAAACATCGATTTAATGCTTCTGGGTCGATCAACTCAAACACTCGTCGAAATGTATCATCTGAGGGAATACCATTTGGTAATGCCAGAAACTCTTCTAACCATGTTTGCTTGCTGATGCCATAATTCTCGATGTCTTCCCACCCTTGTGCTCCAGCTATGATTGCTAAAATTGCGATGACTAAGATATCTGTGAATTGATGTTTCTTCGTCCGCTCTACTCTTGTTGGCTGGCTGCCCCATTTCTATCCCAAGCTGAGTATGCTCGCCGATAGTCTTGACTGGAGATCGCGCTGTAGTAGTCACGAATAGCTTGGACGGCTGCCTGCTGAATCGGTGTAGCGCTTGCAACGCTCTGTGTGGGAGATCCAGACACCGGGGCTGGACTAGATGAGATCGAGGAATTTGCCACCCCTGGAGTATTTGCAGAGGGTAGTTGTGATTTGGCAGGGGCACTGTAGGTTGTGATGGCGATCGCGACTAGCACTCCTCCAACAACTGCACAGCGCTGTTTTAGCCTGGTATACGAAGAAAAATTCAACATTGAAAGTACCTCCTTGAAAATCTGTTTTGGTTGTGATGCTTAAAATCAATAATTCGGACGGCTTCTGTCAGGAAAGCTATCTGACGGATAGAGTACTGATTAGAAGAAAACAAGCACTAGACATAAACAGATAGCTGCTTGCCTAGACGAATGGGCTTATTGATGGATCTGGTTTCTGACAAAGAGATTTTCTACACTCAGTAAGATGATTGGTAGTCCCAGAGACACACTTACAGTTGTCTCAGTCGCCCAGGGGTGGCTCATTACATTGGAGATCGCTGAAACGACTACCGATACAATCAGAAACCAGGGCGCGATCGCCACAAAGTTTTTTTGCCAAGCGGGTTTATCGCTCAGTCTCGCTTGGCTCCGTTGTGCAAATTGATGCCAAAATGGGAAGGTCGTGAATACAGCGAAAAGATATAACAGTCCTGCATCTACTAATAGGATGGTCTTGACGTTCGGAGTCATATCAAGATGCTGAAGGGCGAACACCGTTAGGCAGACTCCCGCCGCGAGATACAGGAGCGTAAACAGGGTAAATCGTCTCATGGTTTTCTTATGTTCTGCTAAATTCTGGAAAACTAGAAATTTGAGGTAGTGACCAAATTTGGTTTTCGATAAAAAAGGATTTTAGATTATGAAAATCATGTTTCAATTCGACAAATAACTTAGTGCATTAGCACTTTTAACGATTACTTCGGTTGGTGGAACTATGTTAACCGCTACAAAGTATTTGCTCAAACTCAACTATCAGGAGATGTCTAAGATGTAACTCTGTGATCTGCGGATTTAATTAAAGCCCAAGGTTGCGTTTTACAACTTTGAAAACAGCATGTTTAACCCTTCGGTCATCGTGGGATGAGTCAAAACGCCATCGCGCAGAACGGTGTAAGGCATCTGAGCTTGCATCACCATCTGCACCGTCGAAATCACTTCCCCCGCTTCATGACACAACAGGGAACAACCGAGAATACGACCTGTCTCAGTATCCACGATCGCCTTCATCAGTCCATCGGTTTGACCAAGAGTTTTTGCTCTAGGAATCGCTGAGGCATCCAGGGTAAGCGCATCTAATTTGGTATAAAGAAAACTTGACAAGTTCTAGAAGATAGTATTAATGAATGTGTAAAAAATAGACTTGACGACCGAGCAAGATCAATGAGATGAATTCAATTACTCGATTGAAATCTCCTGGAGCCAAATTGATGTCAGAGGGCTTTGAAACTAAATCTGCTGATAGTGTCAAAAATACTCGTTGTCAGCCAAAATCAAGAAAAATAGCAGACATTGGCAGTATTCAACAAAGTCTAGTTGAGCATTTCTCGGATATCAAAGACAAGAGAGTAGAGCGGACGAAGAAACATCAATTCACAGATATCTTAGTCATCGCAATTTTAGCAATCATAGCTGGAGCACAAGGGTGGGAAGACATCGAGAATTATGGCATCAGCAAGCAAACATGGTTAGAAGAGTTTCTGGCATTACCAAATGGTATTCCCTCAGATGATACATTTCGACGAGTGTTTGAGTTGATCGACCCAGAAGCATTAAATCGATGTTTCTTGAGATGGGTAGAAACCCTAATCACAAACATGGGAGGAGAAATTATCCCCATAGATGGAAAGACAATTAGGGGTTCTTATGACCGCAATCAAGGTCAAAGCGCACTCCACCTTATAAGTGCCTGGGCGAGTGAGCACAGTTTAGTGTTGGCACAAGTGAAAGTAGAAGATAAATCCAATGAAATCACCGCCATTCCAGCACTGTTAGAAATGCTAGACATCTCTGGCTGTATCATCACCATTGATGCAATGGGAACACAAACCGAAATTGCCAAACAGATTATCGCCAAAAAAGCTGATTATGTCCTGGCACTGAAAGCCAACCATCCCATGCTCTATTCTCAAGTCAAAGAATGGTTTGACAAAGCGCAAGCAGAGCAATTTTCGGGGATTAATGTTAGTTATGACAAACGGATTGAAAAAGCACATCATCGCACGGAAATTCGTGAAGTTTGGACTGTACCCATTGCGGCTATCGGTGAGCTTTATCAACCCAAATTATGGGCAGGTTTGCAATCTCTAGTTATGGTTGTCCGTGTTCGTCATCTTTGGAATAAAACTACTCGTGAGGTTCAGTTTTATCTCACTTCTTTAAACAGTGATGCTCAAATTATCGGTCGGGCTATCCGAAAACACTGGGGCATTGAAAACGAGGCTCACTGGACTCTTGACTGTACTTTTGCAGAAGACGCTTGTCGCATTCGTTCTTTCCACAGTCCCCAAAATTTTGCTCTTTTACGACGCTTCGTTCTCAATGCTCTTAACCGTGAACAGACCTACAAACGTAGTCTTCGTCAAAAAATGAAACGCACCGCTATGGATAACAATTATATGATTCAGGTTCTCAGTTGTTTCATTGACAATACTTTAGATTCTTCTGATTCCTTGTGTCAAGCCTGATTGAGATGCTCTTACCCTGCTGAGGCATCCAGTTTCGCCACATGGATGGCATACCCTTGTTGCTGTGCTTCGGTTTCGGTCAAACCCACATGAGCCAGTTCGGGATCAATGAACAGACAGGATGGAATCAATCGCTCGCACGTGCTGCGGTTGCCACCATCAATCAGATTTGCTTTGACAATGCGGTAATCATCAAGCGAGACATGGGTATATTGCAGTCCTCCATTGATGTCGCCTAACGCCCAAATCCCCGGTATGTTTGTTTCCAGGCGCTCGTTGACTACAATAAACCCGTGGGCATCAGTTGTCACACCAGCAGCGGCTAAATTTAAGCTATCAGTGGTTGGCGCACGACCGATAGCGACGAGCAAATGTGAACCTTGGAGGCTAAGGGAGCGATCGGCAACCTGGATCTGAAGGACAGTCGCATTGTCAACGCGATCTACTTTCAATACATTTGTCTTCAGCAAGAATTCAATGCCTTCTCGTTCTAGCAGCGTTTGAACGGCGATCGCAATATCTGAATCTTGATTTGATAGAATTTGCTCACTATGCCCAATCACAGTCACGCGAGAGCCAAAGCGCTGGAACATCTGGGCAAATTCCAACCCAATATAGCCACTCCCAAGTACGATCAGATGCTCCGGCAACTGTTCCAGTTCCATGATCGATTCGCTCGTCAAAAAACCAGCTTCTGTGAGTCCAGGTAGCGATGGAATTAACGGTCGTGTGCCTGTATTGATAAAGAACCGTTCTGCGGTGAGTAAGCGAGTGGTGTCAACCGTTGTCACTTCAATCGTTTTGGATGACACAAACCGTCCCACTCCAACTATCAGTTCGTGACCCAGAGCAGTTTCTAGATTGTGCAAATTCATTTCACGCATGGACTGTACGACAGATCGTTTGCGCCCAATTACGGCTGCTAAATCAACAATGGGTGCATTGGCTTTAACACCGTAAGCAGCGCTGTGTCGCACAGTATTGGCGACCTCTGCACTGGCAACCATCGTTTTGGTAGGGATGCAGGCGATGTTGATGCACCCACCACCAATCATGGTTAAGCTGCGTTCCACCAGAGCGGTTTTACGTCCGTCCGCGACTAGCGCTGGTGCTAGGGTTTTACCTGCTTTGCCACTGCCGATAATAATGTCGTCGTAGTATTCAGGGTTCATTGCACATCTCCTTTAAGGTGCTGTCTTGGTACACAGCTTCAATTTGGCTGAGATCGTCTGCTGTTCGTTAATGCCTCTTGCAGCGACCTTATATCAGTGGGGTAGCTATCGCCTGCGGCCACTCCTTTTGGTGCAACAACTTCAATTCGGTTCAGGTCGTCTGTTGTCAGCTGAACTTCTGTTGCTGCAACGTTCTCCTCCAGATATTTGCGCTGCTTGGTACCCGGAATGGGAATGATATCTTCTCCTTGGGCTAACAGCCATGCCAGGGCGAGTTGACTGGGCGTTGCTCCTTTTTCAGCCGCAATCGCCTTTACTTGCTCCACTAATTGCAGATTTTTGTAGAAATTCTCTCCCTGAAAGCGAGGGGAAGATCGGCGGTAGTCGTCTTCTGAAAAATCATTTGGGCTGGTGAATCGTCCTGACAAAAAGCCTCGACCCAATGGACTGTAGGGTACAAATCCAATACCTAATTCCCGCACTGTGGGCAGAATCTCATCTTCGGGATCGCGGCTCCAGAGGGAATATTCCGTTTGCAGGGCAGAAATGGAGTGAACAGTATTAGCCCGTCGAATCGTGGCTGGAGTGGCTTCTGAAAGTCCTAGATAGCGCACTTTTCCCTGCTGCACCAGTTCCGCCATTGCACCAATCGTGTCTTCAATGGGGACTTCCGGATCAATCCGGTGCTGATAATAAAGGTCAATCACATCTACACCTAACCGCTTCAGCGATGCATCACAGGCTTGATGCACATACTCTGGCTTACCGTTAATACCGTTCCATCCACCCTCTGGCGATCGCACAATGCCAAACTTCGTTGCGATCGCTACCCGATCGCGACGGTCTTTGATGGCTCTGCCTACCAACTCTTCATTGGTAAAGGGACCATACATATCGGCAGTATCCAGTAAGGTAATGCCGAGTTCTAATGCCCGGTGAATCGTGGCGACCGCTTCTCGTTCGTCCTGTCCACCATAGAAATCAGACATTCCCATACAGCCCAGTCCTAGTTCTGAAACCACAAGCCCTTGATTGCCGAGTTTGCGTGTTTTCATTGGTAGTTTCCTTGATTTGCCTATAAAACTCTGAATTGCCAACCGAAACAGTGTTAGAGGTCTAATCTGCGGTGTGGACACGCTTTTGAGAACTCAGCGCAAAATGTTCTGTGCAGAAACCGCAAAAGATCCTAACCTGCCAGAGGAATGTTTTTCGTTATTGCACGATAAATCCACCATCAACTGTGAGCGATTGTCCAGTGACAAAACTAGAAGCGTCTGAACAGAGCCATAATACAGCATTTACCACTTCTGACGACGTACCAATCCGACCCATTGGCTGCCCTTTGATGAAATCCTCGGTCGCTTTTGGATTTGCTTTGAAAAGGCGATCGAGCATTTCGGTTTGAATTGGGCCCGGGCTGACGGCATTCACCCGAATTCCTTGCTTGACAAATTCTAATGCCACTGATTTTGTTAGCCCTTCTACAGCGTGTTTACTAGCAGTGTAAATCGGCACCATTGCACCACCGACCAAACCCAAAACTGAACTAGTATTGACGATCGCCCCACCGCCACTTTTCAACAAGGCTGGAATCTCATGTTTCAAGGACAACCATACTCCTTTAACATTGATATCCATGATGCGATCGTAAGTAGCTTCGGTTTGCTCTGCTAACGGTGTGGAATCTTGTTCCACTCCAGCATTATTGAAAGCAATGTCGAGTCTTCCATAGTGTGTCATTATTTTCTCAATCAGTATCTGCACATCGGCTTCTTTAGAAACATCTGTCGTCACAGAAAAGCCTTCCCTACCCATTGCTTGAATCTGTCGAATTGTTTCTTCACCTTCAACTTGCCGACGACCTGCAACAACTACTTTTGCTCCAGCTTGAGCTAGAGCTAGAGCGGTTGCTTTACCAATCCCTGATGTTCCACCTGTAACGAGTGCGACTTTTCCAGATAACGTAGTCATTGTTAATTTCCTTGGGTGTATTTTGAGACATGATTCACTGAAATAGGGTGTCATAACATGGGTATAATCCAATACGGTTCAGTTAAGGACAAGACTTATCCAAAATTAAGAAAAAACGAACCATAAAGGGCGCAAAGGACACAAAGGAATAAGAGTTTTAGAGTTTTTGCGTAAGTCCTGAAAGGTTTTTGGCGCTAACTGAACCGTATTGGGGTATAGTCTCCTAAATCATCGCTCCACCAAGCTTTTCAGAACAGTTTCCAGTTCGACTTCGCCTTTGATGGAGCCAGACTCACCACTCTCGAACTCGATCCAGCCCTCGTTGAAACCGTCAAGCATCCGAATGCGCGGCTCTGAATCGGCTGTACCCTGAGCCTTGAACAGCGCCTCCCAGGTTTCGCGGGGAACTACCTCCGCATGTACCGGACGACCCAGAATCTTGGAAAAGCCCTTTGCAATGTCATTCGGCGTTACCCGGTGCGGGCCTTCGATTTCGACGATTCGCCGTCCACTCCAAGTCTGTTGCAGCAACTCGGAGGCAACACGACCGATATCCGCCGTCGCAATCATCGGCACAGGTTTATCCAACGGTTGCAGGAAGCTTTGGATAATGCCACTCTCTCTGGCGGGTACTACGTCCCAAGCTGCGTTCTCCATAAACCAGGCGGGACGAAGAAAGGCGATCGGCATCGGCAGATTCCCCAATACTTGCTCTAATATCTGAAGTTGAGTCAGTAGGTTCGACTGGGTTGCCTGTGCGCCAATGGTGGACAGGCAGACGACTTTGCCCGGATGCACTGCTGCGATCGCAGTACGCAGAGCAGCGACAATTGCCCGTGTTTCGGGAAAGCCCGGTGATGGTGCAAAGTTTGGCGGAATCACAACGAAGACACCTTCAGCTTTTCTAAAAGCTGCTGTGAGTGCGTCAGCATCGTTCATGTCCGCTAGGGCAACTGCACAACCCTGCTCGACCCAGGCAGTTCCCTTCTTAGCATCACGGATCACAGCGCAGACAGACTGATTGTCGCTCAACAATTTGCGGGCGACGGCACCGCCGACCTGACCTGTAATTCCAGTAATAGCGTACATTTCGCTCTCCTTGTAAATAGCAGACAATTGTTGAAGAAGAATTCAGAAGTCAGAATTCAGGAGTCAGAATTCAGGAGTCAGAATCAAGACGCTCTCTACGAGACGCTGCGCGAACGCGGACTCGCTAACGCTTCTCTACGAGACGCTACGCGAACGCTATCAGTCGGGGATTCAGACCTGCGACTGATTGAAGACCACTAAATTTTCAATTTAGTGGGGTGCAAAAACGCCGATTATTCATCCGCCAGTCGTACAGAAATGCTGAATTCTGACTCCTGACTCCTGAATTCTGTTTCAATAAAGATCCTTAAAACCATCTCTGGGAGTGCATTTTAGCGATTTTCCCCAAATATTACGCTCTAACAAGAGTATTCCAATCACTTCTATGTGCTAGCTCAAGATCGTCGA
>NZ_WWFG01000007.1 GCF_026127265.1 Nostoc sp. KVJ3 | reverse complement strand
CTTATGTTGCATCACAAAGTAAACAACAGGGGCGGAAGGGTATCTGCGATCGCTGACAAACTTTGTGACGGGCAGTGTCAAGTGTCAGCGGGTCGATACAGATGAGTGTTCATGCTTCCCCCTTTTCTTTCTTGACGGGCGAGGGGTTTTCGTTTTCTTCTAGCCATTCTTCTATAAGGTCAGTTATCACTTCGCTCATAGTTTTTTGTTTTGCTGTGCAAGCCAGCTTAAATCTCAGCTTCAAATCCTTGTCGATATAGCTGCTCAGTTCCGTCATGTCTGGCGGTAGTTTCGCCATTAGTTCCTCAAGTCTCATATACGCTTATCCTCGTATATTACTGTTTTGCTTTTTCCAGTTTACTCAGTTACGCGTTTACGAGTAGTAGTGTTATACTACCACCATAGACTAAAAACGCCCAAAAACCTGACTGCAAGCCTATTTGCCGTTGAATTTGGGTGACAGAGTTTTATTGTCAAAAAATCGCCTCAATCAACTCTGACAAAGGATTGAGCGCCTGAAACTCTAATATCTGGAACTCAATAATGATTGCTACTCAGCTAAAAGAGGCTGAAACACCCCAAACTACCCCAGCAATAGCTGTAGGAGACGATTCTGGGGCAGGGCTAAAAAAGCTTTGCTTAGGCAATGGCACTACCCAAACAAGAGTTCGTACTCCCTCAAAAGTCTTGGAAATAAAGGAAGAATTGCACGATATCCTGACCTCGAATGAAGGTGGACACTTCTTCTACCACTCAGGCGACAGGTTGGATTTAGTTGGGCGGGAATTCCTCACTGGTACACTTGCCAGTTGGAAAGCCCCTACAACCCACATCAAACTCAGTGACGACCCGGCACTAAAAGCTGAATACGGCTTGCACACATTACTTGGGGCGTTGGCTACCCTGCCCTACCGTCAAGAGTGGAACCTGCATTTAGTGCTATCTATACATAATGTGAAGATTTTCAAAAATTTGTTAACTGACAAAACCAGTGGCAGTCACACAGTCAGTTTCAACGGCAAAAATACGCCCACTTCACAGGTCAATTTGAACGTGAGTTTGGTTGTCCCCGAAGGCGCTGGCTCCTACTCCTACTGCGTTTCCGCTAAACCTGAACCATTAATTGACCGCAGCGCCCATGCCATCGCAGTAGATTTTGGTACATCCACAGTTATTCCCACAGTTTTCGCTCCAGGCGCAGTATTATCCATCGCCAAGTTTTAGAGGTAGGGGGATGTATCGACTTGTTGGATGCAATAGCCGCAGATCCAGAATTGGTTCAATTCTTGGGAACGGGCAAAGCTGGCAGCATTGAAATTATTCGCCAGGGTATTGAATCGCATCTATTCCAGTATGGCACTCGCAATTTTAACTTCCGTCACATTTATGCCCGTCATCTCAAACCTTGGTTAGCAGATCGCCTGCGCCTTGCCTTTAAGGAAGTTGAGGAGTGGCGAGATGCCGCTCAAAGTTTTGTTGCTTGGGGCGGTGGTGTCGAGATGCCAGGAATAGCCTCCATGCTGCAACGAGAGGGTATTACCCAGTACCAGAGGGATGTTGGGCCAATGCAGTTGGATTGCAACGCATGGCATTTGGCAGAATGCAGCGAGGGAAATAATTATGGCTGAGAACAAGCGAGTGCGCCTAGAGCCACACATTGAAGAGTATCTGAAATCTCATGCACAGAGGGTGTTAGACAAACCAGCATCTTTAGTTACCAGTGCTGAGTTAACCACACTGACAAACGCCATTATTTACGAACACAAGTTGGCGCAGTCGATGGCGAAACAGATACCATTCGCCAAATTGTTTAGTTGGCTGATGAGTTGGGTTCCTGGTAATAGAGTTGTTGGATTGAACCAACAGGCGACGGATGCTCCAACACTTAAAGCATCTGTTCCAGAACCAGACAACTTTGAATTTGACGCAGACTTGGGCGATTTATACGAGGAGGCAGCATGACAATAGACCAAATCGCCAAACTCAACCAAATCGAGCAATGGTTGGGCGAAATCATCGCCAGTGCAGTTTAAAGTCATTGTCGATGACTATATTCCTTCCGTGGATGTAACCTTGGGTGACGCAAAGATGGCAGTTAGCCAGTTATTGAATTACCTACATGTAGATGTACCCTTGGGCGACGCAAAGATTTTGTCAGCCAGTGTATGGAATGTGCAGCCAAAGCATTTAAAGGAGAGTGACACTACGGACTGCGAATCTCAGGTGTCACTCCTCCTGCCTTCATAAATCCCAGTAATGAGATTTAGGACATTAACCATCATGACAAAACCAGTAACTTATTTCACCCAGACTGACCAAATTGACCGCCTTGTTGAACGCTTCGGGTCACAATTAGACTCCTTAGACCATACTGAGAAACTTGCCTTGAGAGCTACACTGACTTACTACCTGTTTCACATCGAAGTTGCTGACAAAGGAGAGTACACCCTGGAACACGCTGCTCATGAAACATTGCAGGGGTACTCAGAAAAATGTCAGAGCAATATCCGTGAAGCGATCGCCATTCTTGAGGGTATTGCTGAAGACGAGGTAGAGGGCTAATCGAAGCGCTGACTGCCCAACTCCGTTGGGCAATACCAGAAAGATTTTGACTAGACATAGCTAGTAGTCTGCCAAGCCAACTTTGCTAGGTTAAATTCGGATATAAACGCTGCATTTTTCGGCGAGCATCTTTGGTTTGAAAACCCCAATAGACACTGGCTTTTTGCTGATTACGTTGTTTCTCCCAAGCGGCAATCTCAGAAGTTAATGTTTCTGGATTAGGAATACGGCGTTCTAAACATTGGCGAGACAAAACAGATAATTCAATTTCTACTTGATTCAGCCAAGAAGCGTGTTTAGGAGTATAGTGAAACTCTAATTTTGAATAATTCGACGTGCTTCTTCTGGTGAAAAAACTTCATATAATGCCTGGGGGTATGAATATTCAAGTTATCAACTACTAAACGAACAACATCGGGCATCTCGGTAGCAAACATCTACTAAATTTTTCATCTGTTTAGCAAAATCGGCTTTAGTTCGGACGCTCTGTAACTTCGATATGCCGCCAGCCCGCCAAGGGTTGAAAACATGCAAATAAATTACTGTCCCGTTACGTTATATACTCAAAGTCATAACGTTCAGGCTGCTCCGGCTCTGGTGCAAAGGAAGTCTTACTTCTTCTACTAATTGGTATGGGACGTTCATCAAAGCAGACTACAGGGCGTTTAGGATCATAAGGCTCATTGTATAAATCCAGCACATCTTCCATTCGGAAAACATATTCTGCGTTAACTTCAGGAATACACCATTGTTCTTTCAACCAAGGCTTGATTTCGTTTTTTTTAAAGTTTGACGTACTGTTTCATCTGAGATTGAATCTATGATACCAACGTTCACTAAATGATCTGCTAATAATTTGCATGTCCAACGTACTCTTCCGACTGGTGGATTAGAACAAGCAGTTGCAATCAAAAATGCTTCTTGTTTTTCATCTAACTTTTTAGGTTTTGGTGGATGAACTTCATCCTTCAAAGCAAAATCTAACCCCCCAATGACAAATTTTTCTCGTATTCGTTGCACTGTTGCAACATGCGCTCTAACTATGCTAGCGATCGCTTGATCCGTTTCTCCTTCAGAAGCCATTAGAAGAATGTTTGGCACGGGTTATAGTTCTTGCTTTGTGCTTACCTTTTTTAATTATTGCTTGTAGCTGAGAAACTTCATCTTCATTCAAGTCAACAATGTACTTTTTCGCCATGTTACACCCCATTTTTGGCTATTTTACCAATTAGGGGTTTTACTTAGCAAAGTTACCTTGCAGACTACTAGACATTAATAGTCATTAAGCAACGTCCCAGGCGTTGACCTGGGGCAATTTCTAGGAGGACTTATGGACTTTGGAATCAAAAACCCAGCAATGGGACACAGCTCCCACATCGACGAAAAATCCCTCGCCTGGGGTGGTGTAGACGCTGATATTCTGGCTTATCTCTCTGATGTCAGCAAGCTAGAGCATTTTGCAGACATGGCGCAGAATGCCGACCAACTCGCGCAGTAACCTTGACCCCTTCCTGGAAAACGCCTCAAAGTATTTGGAGGCGATGCAGAAGCTAGCAGACGGGCAGGTGACATGGACGGAACTAAGGAAACAGTTCGGCTCGAAGGTTGCAAACGCGATCGCCAAAATCAGGAAAATAAACGCCGAATTTGATACTGAGATGCAGAAGGTTGATGCCCAGGATAGGGCTGACTTGCTGCGGATTGAGCAAAGCGGAAGAATGCACTTACCGAGATAGCCACGCAACTACACCAAGACTTGCAGGCTGAACTGTGGCGGCATGAAAACAAGATTTCCTCCATCGAAAGTCGCCACCAAGTAAGCGAACAACGTCAAACATCCAGGAGGGTTGAGGGCTAGAAGGCAGGAATTACTTGCCCGTGCCCGATACGGCTCCAGGGCGCTGAACCCCCACCAAGAGCAACCGGAAACGATACCAGTATCAGTTGCTTCCAGCGGCGCTCCAGCTAGTTCCGTATCAGCAATGGCACAGTTCGCGGTTTTGGAAATTGGTGGACGAACTTCTGGGATGCTTAGGTAAGCGCTAAGGGGAGGATAGAGTCGTGTTGCACGTCAGCCCGAAGATAAACCGACTAACACCAGCCCTTTTGAGTATATGGGGCTGGCACAACCACAACAGGTAAAATCCCAACAATCCAACACACAGCCTCCGCCCGTACCAGAGAACAACCGGGAACGGACATTTCGACGGGCAGGCAATCTATGCGAGATTGTGGCTGGAGCATCCCTCAACTCCGCCGTGATTTTTACCTTCCACCTGCTCCAAGTCCACCCTGTTGGTCTGCTTCTGGCGTTGGGTGTAGCACATTTGTACTTCACCGCGACGGCAGTAGGGAGAAGGGGAGGCAAGTAACTAATATAATGACGGGCTGTAGTGCCTCCCTTGCCCTCCTGTGTTCCCTCTCAGAACCTGTGGGCGAATGTGGAAGCGAGTACATCTAAATCTGTGGCACAGAGTGAAATCCAACAGATGTATGCACCATCTCCCAACAAATCAAATTGGACAACGGGAGTAGGGATTGCAGTAGTTATCGCTGTTTTGGTTGTTTACATTACCAGTGTTAGTAGGGAGAGAAGATGAGCTACTTGACCCCAAACACGAACAATTAGCTCGTCAGCAGCAGTCCAGCTTCATGCAGTGGTTCGGACAACTGCCTTTTGATAAGAAGATTGCAGCCATTGGGGTTTCTCTCACCATCGGCGTAACCTGTGCCGCGGCTTCGTGGACTCAGTTCGCGAGCGATCGCATTTACTGTGATTTGAACCATATTTTGACCAAACGGACACGATACGCTTCACTCCGCACTAGAACAACATATACTTCAAAGTTATAAATGGAGTCCAAAAACGTCAAAACTTAATTCCAGGGCGCAACGTGGGTTTTATAGTTCATTTGTACGTGTTCTTGAGCGAGAGCTTTTAAAACCAAGTATCGAGCGATCGCTTAATCACTGAATTTTCGACTAAACATATTTTTGAACCATATCGTGGACATTTTGAATCATATTTTGACCGAAAGTTTAAAATTTTCGACTAAATTAGTGTGTCTTGCTCGGCATTTTTTACCAAGTCTGAAAATAAAACTTTTAGTCGTATTATGGTTCACATTTAAAACACGCGGACATAATTTGATTCATAAAGTTAAGTTGTTGATTGGCTCAAAAGCTTGAAATTACGTTAACTTTTGGTCACGTTATGGTTCAAAATTTGGTCATGCAGGGGGTAAAATCACATTTACTTCTGCATCCGCACTCCCCAACAAGGACTACGGTGTGCCGATAATCACAACCGACCCTACCGCATGACCTTATGGCACTGGCAGCAGTGGCAGAAAGACGGAGCGCCTACGGTTGTTGTACCCAATGAGGGTATTTCACCCAAGGGTTTGGTCAAAGCTACTAACCCCCACAAACCCCTGTGGGCGATGGGTGCATTCGTTGGGTTTGCCACTGCGGGCTGGATGTTGCGTCACCTCCAAGACAACGAGCGCAAACTGGCTAACTTCCAAGCCATAGCAGAAACACGAGATGTGGCACAAGCAGAACTTAAAGCGCGATCGCAATTGCTAGACGATTACCGTGAATTCGCAATGGCGCAGGTTGAGTTACAAACCTCACTCGACATGATAGCCAACGACCACACGGTAGACATCCAAAAAGCCGAAATCTTGGGCGAAACCGAAATCAAAATCACCCAGATGTCAGCCAACGACGCGGTGTTTGAAGCAGAAACTGCTGGGATGAGCGAGCAACAGAAGCAGGAGTACATCAACTTTCTCAAGTCTCAGAAAACCCCATACCTGCAAGGAAGCCAAACTTTACAAGGAACAGTTGACCCCAGCGATAAAGTAGAAGGTTCGGGGGATAAAGAAGCACGCTTAGAAAGTGAGAATACAGGGGGTGAAATCTCTGAAACAACCCAAAATCGGACTTCTAGTAATGATGCAAGTCCCACCCTGGAGCCGCTTAATCGCATCTTGGGTGCCAAGCGCTCAACCCTAATTGTAGGTGGTACTGGTGCTGGTAAATCGGTGACTGAGAGCTATATGCTCAACCAGTTCAGTAAACGGTTTCCCCAAGCTGATGTCTGGGCGATCGCTCAAAAGAATGACAGTTTTTGTGGGCTAGACAAAAAAGGACGGGTACTTTTATTTGACCCTTTAGAACCACAACTGGCGATGGCTGCCATTGACCAAGTTTACAGCATTTACGACCAACGCCGTCGAGTACCAGAACACCGCCGCCATGAATTTGATCATCAACCAGTCAGGTTAATCCTAGCCGATTGGCATTCAATCTACGAAACAGTAAAAGATGAAGCATGGTTTCAACCATACCTCAAGAAAATCAGCACCATTATTACAGTCGGTAGAGAACTAAATGTTTGCCTGATTATCGATACTCAATCGTTTAATTTAGCTGCCTTGGGTATAGGTGACAGTAATATTAGAAAAAACCTTTACATCATTGCCCAAGGCAATTACAACGTTGAAGCAGATGGTACAGTTAATGACAGCTATGGCGTACTGTACAACCTCATAACTAATGCCAAGATTGTAGAAGATGCAGAAAAGCGTTCCTCATTAAAAGAAAGATTTAACGAGTTAAAACCACAATCCAAGCAACTAGGACAACCGCTAATATTTATCTCAGTTGACCCCATGCAGCTAGATATTCTGCCAGACATCACCAGTTATAAGCCAGGAATTAAACCAGCCATTCAACTTGATACAGTTAGTCCGGAATATCTTGATAATCTACTCAGGCTGGAATTCGATATTGATGTCCCTACGACTAGTATAAATAGTTCGCTTAATCAAACAACCAATCATCGGGTTGATGAAAATGCTAGTGATGCTAATCAAGTAAGCCCAGACATCAAACTAACCGAGATTCAAACCAAACTGGTTGATTATCTCAAGGGGAAAGGTGCAAAGACTCCACGTCAAATTAAACAGAATGCAGGTAGTAAATTCAAGGGCGTATCGGAAGCACAAATCCGCGACGAACTCAACCTACTTGTACAAAAAGAGAAAGTCATTTGTACAGGTGAAGATAGTTACAGATTAGTCGATTAGGTTGGACTGTTGGTTGGGTTGGATAAATTGCACTTTTTGGGGAATATATGCACTCTTCCCCAACACATCCAAAACCAACCTACATACCCAAAAGTATTGACATATCGAAATTACAGCATCCAACACCAATCCAACAATTCACTCTCTTCCCCAACACCAATCCAACTTCTAAGTAGTAGATAATCCAACAACAAATCTTTGACCTATATCTCCACTATCAAGCTAATTTAAATTCAGTAGATCACAAAGTTATCTGAATCCGGCTGGGTGTGGGGTGTAGGGGGTATTGATAAATTAGTTATTTACTTGTCAGTCAAGATATATTAATTCTCTGAAATTTTTCAGAGAATCTGCCCAATGTTAAAATTGAATTACGCGCTTTATACATGACAAATTCGCCAAGGACTATCTTGTTCGCGCCGCCTCCCGCAGGTAATAATTACTAATTGGTACTTTAGATGACGAATTGAGCGCAATTATTGAACCAATAATAGCTATTATCTAATGATAATTAGGAAGTTTCAGGTAGAAAAGGTGCAGCTAAAAGTTGAATTAATCAGGCGTGCTGATAATCTATTAATTGAAGGCTTGATTGTTGATTTAGCGCCGAATCATGTAGATGATTTTGCCAATTTATGGCTTGAGCAATTGCGTATAGTTGAAGCCGACGATAAATTCTGGACTGGGCTTTCAAGCGCGATTTTATTGATAGGAATGAAGAATACGAAGGTTATGCTTTAGAGGCAGAAGGTTGTACGCAGGGATTGATGAAGATAGAAACGCAACGTCACGGTTCAATTGAAGCCTTGGGACGGAGGCTAGTATATATTGAATACTTGACGACTGCACCGTGGAATCGAAAGGAAATCCAGCGTTTACCAAGATATCGTGGAGTTGGAAGTAATTTATTACGATATGCCCGCATCCGAAGCGTCGAGCTAGGATATGGTGGGAGGGTAGGATTGCATTCGTTGCCTGGAAGCGTAAGATTTTACGACGACCAAATGATGACAAACTACGGAGCAGATGAAGAAAACGACGATTTAGTTTATTTTGAATACGGACTATTGCGGCGACAATTATAGAAGTGGGAGGGATGGGATATGGACGAAGAAAGCATCAGCGTCTCTGAAGCAATTGAACTATTATTTAATCGCTCTTCGATGCAAGCAGCAATTCAAGCGGAGGAAAAATCTGATTGCGACGTAGCTGCTGGGTTAGATTGGGGTAGCGAAAAGGTATTTGTAGGTTTCTTGAAAAATCCCGCTCTCAAGGTTCGTTTGACTTGTTTGCGGGTGTCCCTCAACCGTGAAATCCGACTTTTACTAGCTGAACGCAACTTAGGAGTAGGGGAAGATGCTGCGTTTCAAGTTGCCCGCTCGCGTTTACTATCTCGCTTGCAATCACCCCTATCAACAGCGATACCTGTATTAGAAGGTATATTGGCACGAAGAGATTTGTATGCAGAGCAATATATCCAAAATCATGAAGTTTTGCGCGATTTATTACATGAAGTTTTGAATTATGAAGATTGGGAAGAAATAGCGTCGGCTGCGGCTAGGGCGGTACGGGAGAGAGTTTTGAATGTTTGAGGTAGTTATTATCTCAAGATGCACCAAAGTAATCTGACTGCAAATCGACGCAATGCTTTACGATTGCGTGAAGACTATGACGCTGTGAAAGCAGGTGTAACTATGTCAGTCAGCAATGGCCAAGTTGTTGGGCATATTAATCGACTAAAAATGTTAAAGCGACAGATGTATGGTCGTGCCAAAATAGACCTGCTGGAGCGACGATTTTGTTGGCTATTTAAGCAGAAAAACTTTGAGGATTTCCACTTGACTTATGAGTTACAGAAATCAGTTTATCTGCAAGTTTGTTGCCGCACCTGGGGGGTGCGTTTTTTCTCCCCAGAAAAAATGTCCGGACAGCAACATAGCTTGCTACTCACCAAAGGTTTTTTTGGGCTACTCGAATCAACTGTTAGATGAATATGTAATGGATCGCTGATGGATTTGTATTGGATCTCTCATGGCATAATCTTTGTCAATAGTTAAGCATTGTTGCAAATAAAAATTATACATAGAATACGTATGTCGTACAAATGGATCTTTATTGGATCAACATTGTCACTGTAATGAATCTGCAATGGCTCATTCGTGGAACTGGCATGGATCTGTGATGGCACACTTTTCTAAATCGAATTTCTTAGCAGAAAAGTAACGACTTAATTAACAGCAGCGAAAAAAATAACCAAATCCCATCTTTACCAATACTGAATATACAAAAACTGTGGTTTCCGATAATTCAACAATGGTTAGCTCAAACTTTTCAAGCAAATCAGTCAATATATTTAGCAGTTGATAGAACTAATTGGAAAATAAAAAAATTACTAGTGATTAGTGTAATGTATCAAAAAAGAGCTAAGTAGGTCGGCGCAATTAAAGACAACTGGCGAGGTCTGTCATTTGTCCTTTGTCATTGGTCATTGGTAAGGGTTTCAACCATATTTACATTGCGTAACATAGTTTGGTTTATTCCCGCAGACTTACTTATAGCATAGCTTTATTAAAATAATCATCGCTGTCAGGTTCAAGTAATTGGATGATACAATCCCGTTTTCTGATTAAATTCCCAGCCAATACCAGAAGTATCCTTGCGCTTAGACCATGCGAAAAAAAGCGGCGCGGGTTGACTTTCTCTTTCCTTACGAATAGTTTCTGGAGTTACCCCCAACCTTGAAGCCAAACTTTCTTCTGTAATTGGCTGAAACTTAACAGGTTGCCCTTGATTATAAGAATTGCCGTAGTATGACTTACCCCGCCTTGGTTGATTATTAATATTACTTTGAAGCTGCATAATTACCTCGGCAAATTGTGCTAGCCGATTATTTATAGAGTCGATTTTTTGTTCTAAATCGGCGAGATGCTGGTTACTGGATGCATCGCTACTAATATCATCCGACAAACGTAATTCTAGATTATCCAGACGAGAGCAAATCGTCGATATGTTTTGGGAGAGGTGATTGTGGGGACTACCCCTGCCATTATCTAACGCTGCTATCAAATCATCTAAAGAGTGAAGCACCTCGTTTGTTCGTCCTTGTCGGTGCAGCCGGGATAACTCCCTAACTGCTGGAATCAGGGGAGTGGGGACGCGGATCATCTCGCTGGGTTTGTTCTCGTTAGGCATAGTGATATCGCAATTGATAGCAACAGCTATCGATATCAAGTAGATAGCATTGCTATCAACATATCAGGAATTGGATGCTCAGGTACAAATCCGTTCGAGAATCGTCCACCGTGTTTTGGGTCTTTCACCCCGTTCGGGATCTTGCTACTTTTGTGCAGGCTCTTGGAATTATTGACGCGGAGCGCGGACAGTATATCCACTGCGTTGTCGTAGAATATAAAAGCTTCCTGAAACCTCACTTCCAGGAAGTTATATGTTTATGGTCGCGTAATCCTTATTTCCCCAATGGATGTTACTAATATTGAGGTTAGCTCTGTAGAAATTCTTCCTGCCAATCCTATAAAGGTTGTAGCGCCAAATACTTCACAGCAAGTAACCCCGGAATT
The DNA here is from genome assembly GCF_026127265.1 of Nostoc sp. KVJ3. Taxonomy (GTDB): domain Bacteria; phylum Cyanobacteriota; class Cyanobacteriia; order Cyanobacteriales; family Nostocaceae; genus Nostoc. The sequence goes on along the minus strand of NZ_WWFG01000007.1, from coordinate 110,431 downwards.
GGTAGAGGAGGTAATTCGCCAATACTATTACCGCACACCTTCGGTAAATAATGATTCTGAGCTAATTTTGGTTTGGGCTGGCAGTCAAAACCGCGAACAAACCAAACGAAAATACTACCGATTTGGTCAAAAATTGCTCGATTGGGTACGTCATCAAGGTATACCTGATTTAAGATTAATCCAGCAACCATTGTTACTAGAATTTATTGCTAGTTGGGGTGAGGTTTCCCCTTATACTAAATCTAACCAAGTGCTGATGCTGCGATCGCTCTGGAGTTACGGGAGTGGTGAGAGTATTGGCTATTTTTTAAGGAATATTGCAAGTACGATAAATTACGACAATTTCAGTAATTTACCTAAATCTGAGCGGTATCTAGAAGATTGGGAGATGAAGAAGCTAGCTAATGCTGCTGTGCAGTTGGGGGGTAAGCACTGGTTGGTGTTTAATTTGCTTTTTTATAGTGGGATGCGGGTTGGTGAAGTGGGTCGCGTGACGGTTCCGGGTGATGAACCGGGCCAACCCAAGGAAGATTATCCGGGGTTATATTGGCATAATTTCCAGTGGTATCCCGACCCGACACCAGAGGATAGAAATCGGGGATACTATACGATTAAGTTCCGAGGCAAAGGTGGCAAGTACCGCGAGATTGGGTTAGACCATCAGACTTCGCTTGTTTTCAAAAAGTATCGGGGGATGGCTAGTGATAAGATGCCCGTGTTTGCAAATATGTCGCCTGACCCAAAAAAGCGGGGGTTGCCATTGAGCGATCGGGCAATAAAAAGGTTGATTCAGGATATATCTGAAACTGCAAAGGTGAAGTTTTCATGTCACTGGTTGCGGCATTCTCACGCGACAAGAGCAGTCGAGCATAAAAATGTTTTTGAGGTGCAAAACCAGTTGGGGCATAGTAAAACCGATACAACCAAGGCTTATGTCCGCACAAAAAAAGACGCAGGCACGGGTACAGTGTTGCCGAGGTTTTGATTAAAAGACCCACTGATAGTAGTGGGTTGTATTTGCCCGATGATGATGAGTGATGGGGTGAAGGGCATCGCATCTTCTGTCGAAAGTGGGAATCCTAAGAATGAAGGGATTCCTGGTCAAGCTGCATGGAATGGAAAGATTGGTCAAGCGTTGCATTTACCGAACGGTATTGTCTACCATCATGTTCGGGAATCTATGTGGTTGTAGATGCAAGTGACTGTGTTTGGTATGTTGGGCAAGCTACTAATATTAAAGCTCGTTGGGCGGGAAAAACGCATCATCGCTATCCACAATTGATTCGCTCCAATAAAAAACGCTCTTACAGAATCTATTGGCAAAAACTTGCAGTTGATTTATTAACTGAAAAAGAGAAGTATTATATTCAACTGCTTCAGCCGGAACTCAATGCTTGTAAAGTCAAAAAATATTTGCCTAAACAGCCACAAGTTGAACGGGAAATCAAACGTTTACTAAAAGTATTAAATAATCCCACATTCTTGTTTCCTGTGGTTCGTTCTGTAGTTGCTGGCAGGTATGAAGATAATGGTGGTATTCACTGCATAGTTATACTAATCAATATCAATGATACAAGCATATTATTTCAATCCATGAAAAAAAGACATTCCCCCCAAGTAAAAAATGCTTGGGGCTTATATAGATCATACTGTGGAAAAAACAAGGAAATTTATCAATCCAGTTCGGTAATAGCTTATAGTTTTTTCAACTACAGATTTGAGTTTATTGAAGTAGCGAATATCATATTATACTTAGAAGAACATTCAAGCATCCGTGAACAGTATGTAGGTGTTACCGAACTGCTTGGGGTACAAGTAAAAGCCTTTAAATATTTAGATGTATTCAATGAATTACCAATTGAAGATGAATATATCTTTACTAATTCTGAAGGTAAAAAATGCCTGACAAATTTAGATTATCTCAAATATCGCCACCGTGACATCAAGTGCTTACAGCAGAATGCTTAATGTGCATATAGTTTATGGTTTATTTTTACACTAAAAAAGTATTAAAATTCTAGAAGCTCCCAGAACTTGAACTGACGATGAAGGTTAGCCACTTGCTTTACCCAGATAATTGGTCAGAAATTGCCACTTCAGTTAAGCAACAAGCTCAGTGGTGTTGTCAAAAGTGTGGGTTACACTGCATACCCCCTGGTGAAAAAATATCAGATTTGACACGCTCAAAACGCAGAGTGTACACCCTACAGGTACACCACTGGGACAGAAATCCAGCCAATAACCACAGAGGCAACCTGATAGCTCTCTGTAGTGCATGTCATCTTTTATACCATAGAGGTGGTAAGTCTAATGTTTCACCGGGGCAGTTATCGTTGTGGTAGGTAAGTATGGATGATGATACTCAAGAACTAATCACAATTCAACAAGAACTAGAGCGACTGGGCGATCGCCTAAGAAAGATTTTTCCACAAACTCATCCTCAATTTGATGACGTTTTTGAAGATATTGGCGCGGCTGGATATTATATGCGTGAGGCTGGTTATCGTCTGGAATCAGTTCTTCTTACCGTGCAAGGTGATGAAGAAACTGAAGTTGAGTAAAGCTTCAACTCCCCTTACCTATCCACTCCCGCCCCGCCTTCTGTGCAGCTTCAGCCGAGTAATAAATCTTACGTTCCCCAAACACCCCACCATCAGGACTAATTACCCGGAATTGCCAGCAATGGGCATCAGTATAAAACACAACTATTGTACAACCATTGATGTTGACAACTAAATGAACTGTGGTTTTAGTCATCAGTCATTTCTGATGGTTCTAGTTTGACTTGTCTAAATAACCCTTGGCGAATTGCTTTCTCAATTAATTCACTTCGGGTTATGCCCAACTCCTCAGATATTGCATCTAACTCTAGCGATGCAGTTTCAGTCAACATGATTTGATATCGCTGCTTCGTCTCGCCGTATTTATCTTTTTGCGCTCGTTTTGGTCTTGGCATTAGCTACACACATCAACACCTCAACACTTTACAAATCTATTAGACTGCATAAGTACATATATACATACCTACACACTACAATAAAGTGCATAACAAAGGCGATCGCTCTCCCGCCAAGAAGTTGCGATCGCCCAAGTTGTAACCCGATTTAAAAGGTCAAACTATGAATCCAATAATAGTGGATGCTCAAGTTGCGCGAGAACTTGAGTTAGAGCAGTATGTCGAAGAGCAAGCAGAGGATGTAGCACCAGAGTTTGAGATTGATTCTGTGGATGATGCTAATTTCGGTACTCTTTACCGAGTGTGGTCTGGTATGAGGCTGCTGGGCACTTTCTACCGTGCAGACTCAGATGGCTTGTGGGTGGCGCAGCCGTGCAATTTGGAATTACGCCCCCGGTGCGAGACGAAAGAACAAGCGCAGCTGGTGATTATTGCCCTAAGTGGGTTGCTTGTAGTCAGCGCTGCATAACAATTTTTCCCATTCCCTACTGAGGTGCGCTTTATGGGCGTACCTCTTACTTACCACATCAAGATTAATCATTGAGGATTTTATGAATTTGATCGCTTTTACTGAGGGTGCAAGTCCATTTGACCAAATTAGACTTGTCGATGCTGATGGTAATGAGTATTGGTTAGCACGCCAGCTTCAGCCACTACTGGGGTACTCTCGATGGCAAAGGTTTGAAGAAACAATTGAACGGGCAAAACTTGCTTGCCAAAACTCAGGCTACGACATAAAAAACCACTTTACCAACGCTGGTAATCTGGTGGAACGTCAACAGGGAGGAGGTTCTAGGCAATCTGATTACAAATTATCGCGCTATGCTTGCTACCTTACAGCCATGAACGGCGACCCGCGAAAAGCAGAAATTGCCGCCGCTCAAACCTATTTCGCTCTTAAGACTAGAGAGGCAGAAATTGGTTCTAGTTTTGGGAACCCAGAGGTATTAATCGCTACTATAACCGCCGCCGTTGAACAAGCACTGACTCCCATCAATCAACGTCTCGAACAAATCGAGCAGCGTCTTGATGCCTTACCATCTGCCAAACCCAAACGCCCCTGGACGCTACCAGCTTCTACTCCACCAGAACAAATACCAGAAGACTACCAGCAACTAGAGGACGGTTCCTGGTTATCGCCAGAAGCTTATCAATCTATTTTGAGGCAAAGCCAGCGCTCATTGCCTTGGGATGTCCGCAGACTTAGGAACTACGAGTAAGTTGGGGGTGTGGTGCGATCGCCAAGAGTGCGATCGCTCATCATTTCCTCGCTTGAAAATAAAGAAGCGATCGCACTAATAACGCTATATATTAAGTTAACTTGTAAGTTAACTTGTCATCTTATCTAGCAGTGACTTGCTGACCTGTAAAGAAGAATGACCCTCCATTTTGTCCATAAAATAATGTTTTGATAAGTAATCCGCCATCGTACTGCTCTTGGGATGATTCGCACTCAGTATACAAGCGAGGATTGTTGGATGAGGGGGCGTAGTTTACCGCCGTAGGTCTTACCCTGAGCCTGCGCCGTTCGCGTAGCGTCTCGTAGAGAAGGGCATCGCTCTGCTTTGTACAATATTCTTGGAGAATGAGGAGGTATTGTGTGTGGAACAGCTAGAGCTACGGCAAGAAAGCAGTGGAAGCCGCCTTTATTTAATGGATAAACCTATCCATGCGGGTGATTGTCTGGAAGTTTTGATATCAGAAAAATGGTTTACTGCTCGTTGTGAGTGCTACAGAGAACAGGGAAACCTTAACTGGTATTTAATTGTTTTCAATGCAGAAGGCGAAAATGTTATAGAAGATTGCATTAACAGTGTGGTGTGTCGTTTTTCTTAAGCGATCGCCCTATGAATGTGCAATATTCTTAGAGGAAAAAATTCCTATCAGTGCTTGAGCGATCGCCCTCAATCCTTTGCTAGTAATGCTGCTGTAATAAAGGATAAAGCTCTGCTGCAATTCTCTCGAATTGTTCACCATCTGGATAGGGACAAGCAATTTCTTCTCCATCTTCATTGCTCCAAGATTTAGAATTGTAATCAAAAGTTAATATCGCTCCTCGCCACCATCCAGATATTGACAGTTGACCATATCCATAACCAACTTTGAAATCTGCCGTTTTATCACGATAAAAATCATGAATTGGATTTGATGGTCGGCTGCATGAGTCAAAAAAATTTTCTGTATAGTATCCTTGGAATTCGATATCAATACAATTGTTTTCAATTTTATAAATTAGCTTGAACCGCCTGTGTGGATAGTGCTGTGCAGCAATTTGAGATACTGCTAGCTCAAGCTCTAGTGGTAGTGTTTGCATCGGTTTTAAGTCCTTGCAGTTTTTATATTATACCTTTATAAGGTATGTGCGTAAGCACAGCCCGCCGTAGGCATCGCTCCTCCATTTTCTTAGAGGATGAGGGGCGATGCCTGCGGCGGTAAACTACGCTTCTCTATTTTCAAGCGAGGAAAGTTTAGGCTTTTCCCCTTTCGCTCACCACTACTCAGGGAAGGAGCGATCGCTTAAATCATTTTCAAGCTAGGAAAGAGTAAGGAGTAGGGGCGATGCGATTTTCAAGCGAGGAAAGTGCAGCGTATCGTCCTTGTATAGAATTGCAGGTGCGCGAATATATTGCTTGTTTGACTGGTGAGGTTGAAGTCTATCGTCCAATGACTTGGAAACTGTAGCCTAGTATACCATTTGTGGGATAGACATAATGCCTGAAACCCTTATTCTCTCGTTCTATCCCACAAATCGCTCTCTATATATGGGTTTGATGCCTCTCAACGATCAGTTTATTGACAAGAATTATCAATTATTCGGCGGAAAATTTGCATCCCACAAAAAAGTGCTGTAGACTTAGCACTGGGTAAGGCTTTCAGCGACTACCCTTTAAACTTCTTCGGAAGTTGAATTAATGGAAACTTGAGTTCCAGTAGCTGACGCGGTCTTTTAAAGAAGAACTTTAAACTTCTTCGGAAGTTGAATTAATGGAAACGAACCGTTTATATGAGGAATATCATTGTATTTTTCTTTAAACTTCTTCGGAAGTTGAATTAATGGAAACGATGGTGTTGTTCTCCAAGCGAAAATTATAATCGCAATTGGAAAAAACTTTAAACTTCTTCGGAAGTTGAATTAATGGAAACCAGAGTTTGTTTTGCGATATATTTGTGGCAAAAACTCTTCTTCTTTAAACTTCTTCGGAAGTTGAATTAATGGAAACCTTGTGCCGGAGGTGTCTCCTTTTCAGGAGGTTTTTCACTTTAAACTTCTTCGGAAGTTGAATTAATGGAAACTTTAGCTATTTCCCACAGTATCAAAAACAAGACTGGACTAACTTTAAACTTCTTCGGAAGTTGAATTAATGGAAACACGTTAACTGGAATTTGCAATCCTCCCGGAAGTGAAAATCTTTAAACTTCTTCGGAAGTTGAATTAATGGAAACTTCATCCCGTCTGTTGCAGTAAGATTAGTTACTACACTTTAAACTTCTTCGGAAGTTGAACTAATGGAAACTCAAATGGACAGTATTTACCATCTACAGAACGATTTAACTTTAAACTTCTTCGGAAGTTGAACTAATGGAAACTTTATTGCAGCTGCAAGTCCATCCTGCTAGTAAACACTTTAAACTTCTTCGGAAGTTGAACTAATGGAAACAATTGTAAGACTTACTAACAAAGCTGGTATAACGACTTTAAACTTCTTCGGAAGTTGAACTAATGGAAACTTTCAGTTTGCTGCTCACAAAGTTGCAGCGTAAATTCTTTAAACTTCTTCGGAAGTTGATAGCAACCAAAACTTAATCCTTAATTCCCAAGCCTTTCTAGCAGCTTGATGATTTTCAATCCCTGCTCTTTGAATCCAATGTTTGTAGTAGTAAACGATGAATGGCAAGCAGCGGCGCAGTGACAAACATATCCCCCCAGCCTGTCAGCCTAAAACTGACATCACTGGAGGGATAAGTGAGGAATTGCCAATTGTATCTATTGAGCGCAGCAAGAGAATTTTAAGTATTACTCTTGTCTAAAACCCAAGGTTGATTTTGTTGAATCAACTGGTTAATGACTTCTGGTTTTATCGGACTGTAATAACAGAATATGGCAGCATTATGTACTGCTGTAGTTTCACACGATTGCATATTGTCAGGAGCAACTAAAACCATCTTTTGAGGTACAAACACCTCGTAGCTAACCAGCTTCCATTCATGCAGGGGGTTGTTTTTGTAACCAGCAGTCCACACTATCGGTTCAATCTCAGCAATGGCATCATTGACTCCGACACAAACCTCCATTCCACCCGTAAGTTCATATCCTGGTGCATTGAAGCTAGGAAAAGTCAGGATGGATGTCAAGAGTGTGTCACCTTTTAACTCATTGAACTGTTTTAATTCTTGCAAGTTCATCTGTTATCTCCAAAACTTGTTTGTTCTCCAGGGAAAATACACCAGTATCCACCACCAACCGCAAGCTGATGTCTTTTTAGATTTTTACCTATTCTTTTACCAATCTTGTAACAGTCGGTGACAGTATTAGCCCAGTGAGCATCTCCTAGTTTTGCTGCCTCTATCCCAGAAATAGCTGTACTCTGCAAAGGCTTCGCTGTACCAACCAATCTCTCAGAATTGTTGATCTGTCCATTTGCGTCTGCTGCATAATGCTTCCCATCCCTGGATTGCCAGACATAGTAAACCGTGCCACCTATAATAGCAACCCCAACCAGCACACATCCTACCCCAGCCGTGCCTGCACAAAAAGCGGCAGGTGCAAGTACCGCAGGATTCGCGTTAACTGGGCGCGTTGGCAAAGCAGTTCCAGATAGAACAAGGCTTGTTCCTATGGCAATAACTTGACGAAAATTCATTTTTGACTTGGATTTAAATATATCTTGTGTACTCTTGATACTATCAAATGTGGGCGAATTTGTACCGCATTCGGGTCAAATACGGTATAAGCTATTTGAATAAACCTTTTTTGTGCCAATTCTGGGGCAGATTTGGCACAATAGCAGCGCTTAGGTAGCAATATGGATGCAGTAGAGATATTTCCCAGAAAGGACGAAATGCCCAGAAAGGATGAAAGGTTAGCTATCCCCGGTTTGGGGGAATATTACAATGATGTGCTGACTGTGGACGCATGGGTAAACGGTCGTACTAAGGTTGTGCAAGCTCAATCCCTGCTATGTGCCAAGCTTCAGGAGCGAGATAAGTTAATCAAAGAGCGAGTTGAGTACTTAGCCAAAAAGCGGGGTATTACCTTTGATGAAATGTGGGAGCAAATTCTTAATAACACTGCTCAAAAAACAATCCCCGGTGAAGGTGAAGGGCTAGAGTATAAGCCAGGGGATGAGGGCTAGTTTCTTAGAGGAAAGGCGATGTCTACGACGGGCTATTCGGTGTCGCTGCTGCTCTCAACTAACAATTTTTCTTAGAGGATAAAGGCGATCGCTTGTAGTAGGGAGCGATCGCCATCAAACTAATTACAATATTTAAAAAAATGCCAGAACAAGAGACTCAGCCTCAACCGTCACAAAATCTGTTTGAGCCAATTGAACCGCCAAAAATCAGCGAGAATTTATTACCAGCGTTTGGGAGCAATGCGATTTTGTGAGGTCAGCCAAAAAAGGTGCGATCGCTAAATCCTTTTTTCAGTGATTGAAATATATTTATACCGAATAAATAGTATTTATACTGTAATAATGATGATCTGATTCACAACGAGTTTTCAGTTTCTTTTTCTGACAATAAAAAAAGGTAAGATTCTCAAGTAGCAATAGTTTTGTGATAAGGATTATCTACCTTAATGGAAAAAAATATATATGCAACGTTAGATTTAAGTAAATCATTATCAGATTTTTCTTTGGAAGTTATAAAATCTTTAGAATTGACGAATATCAATGAATGGAATGGGCAAATTTTTAAACAGAGAGAAGAAAAGATTAGAGAAGTTGCACTTATTTTAGCTGGTCAATGTATTGCCATCTTGTTGTATAATCTTTCCCAATCTCAGTTAGCTAATCAAACTGCGATTATTCAAACAAGAAATTGTGAGGATGGCAAGACGCAAAGACACGGTTATAGAAAATGGCAGATATTAACAGTTGGGAATGTTTTAGTTACTCTAAAACTACCATATATGGTAAGAAAAAAGTCAAAAGCAAAGACCAAAAGTAAAATTTACAATCAAGGATGTTGTCCCTTTTTAAAATGGTTGGGTTTGTCAGAAGGTTTGACCCCTGCTGTTTGGACAACTATAGCTCAATATGGCGCGATTGCTAGTTCCTTTGAAGCTTCACATACAATTCTCATCAGTTGGGGAATTAATATTAGTTTAAAACGGATTGAGCGATTAACATATAAATTTGGCCAAATTGGCATTGATTTACGTCAAGCTAAAATATCTAACTTGCAGCAAGGTAAATTACTTGATGGAAATATACTTAAAGACCAGAGAGTTGTAATTGCTGTAGATGGTGGCAGGAGTAGAATTAGGATTAATAAAAAAGGTAGAAAAAATCCCAAAACAAACAAGCATGGCTTTATAGGAGAATGGGTTGAGCCAAAATTAGTAACAATTTATGTGGTTGATGAACAGGGAAAAAAAGTAAAAACTAAGGACATCCCTATTATCAACGATGGTACGTATGAAGATTATAAGGGATTTTTACCAATATTAGAAATGCATCTGATTAGTTTAGGAATTAGTCAAGCAAAACAAGTTTTATTAATTGCTGACGGTGCTGGATGGATTTGGAAACATATCCCTCCCCTTTTAAAGAAATTGAAATCTCCCAATGCCACTTATCAATTATTTGATTTTTACCATGTTACTGAGCGACTACATAAATTTGCTGATGTAGCTTTTAATGATGATAAAGAGCGGAATAATTGGTTTAAAAAAGCACGGAGAACTTTAAAAAAAAGTAATGCAATGACCATAATTAGGCAGATGGATGAATTTATCTTTGAAGCTACGGGAGAACGTTGTAAAACGATGGTAGTACAGAGAAATTATCTTTTACGTGCTTATCGTGAAAGGCGTTTAAATTACGCTAAGATACTAGACCAAAAACTACCAATAGGTAGTGGGGCAATTGAGAGTTTAATCCGTCAAGTTGTCAACTTAAGAATCAAGGGTAACAGTAAATTTTGGTTGAAAGAAAATGCAGAAATTATCTTACATCTGCGTTGTCAATGGATAGCTGGAAGTTGGGATAATTTTTGTGGTTCTATCTTTAATTCCTTTATCAAATCCCAAACTGCTTGATAAATTTTATACTTTAGTCTTGTCTTTAATTTATTTTTTAGCATAATTGATACTAAGTATAAAAGGCTGATTGCAGATATTTTCAGAAATAATCGTCAAATGACTTGCTAGCAATCTTTTTGAGATATCTCATCAAGATGAATTTTTGTGTAAGTCAGTATTGTATTTGCAAATAAAATCACCTTGTACTTAAATATAATTTTTAGCGATCGCTGGTTTTTGACCAGACCTCACAAAATCGCATTGCTCCCCCAGCGTTTAGTAATATTCTTCAGCCACCACCGCAAGACGAAAATGGTGATGAATGTCATTCTTAGAGGATATCGCTAAAGCACTCAACTAGAGGAAAAACCAGATGTATAGTGATGAACTTTTAGATAATGCAACCAAGTTAGTCTTTATTGTTCAAGAACAGCTTGATTGCTCATTTGATGAGGCTGTTGAAACAACCAAAATCATCTTTCACAAGGTGAAAAACAGGGAAATTGCGGTAGATAGTTCTTTGAAGTCCTCATTGCCTAACTTTCTGGAACAGGTAAGAAGTAGTAATTTTTCTTAGAGGATGCATGGCGATGTCTACGACGGGCTGCGCCTACGCGGTTTGGGGATGCGATCGCCTTTTGATGTTCAGCTAGTGCTTAAGTGTGGTGCTTAAGCACCAGAACCACAGGCTGAATCAGAGTGGTGGGGGAAGAGATCAGTTTCTTAGAGGAAAAGGCGACCCAGTACGTAGTTTACATACGTTGGCATCGCCTTTTTGTTCTGCTATTGTTTTGGTTGCCTTTGGTGTTAGCTAAGATTTTTAGACTTCTGTATCGCTATATCTCATCGTCATTCAGACTTGTCACCTCGGTACTTAACACCGGGGTTTTTTGCGTCATCGCCGTGGGAGCATCAATGGAGATAGAATGCTTTCAGGCATAGAATACACCAAGTCTGCAAAATGAGGAATCCGTGCTTGTCTAACTAATATCACCAAGGATGTGGCTTTTTTCTTGCAGATAGTGCAATTTTGCTTTGTTAATCGCGGAACGGACTGCCTGTTTAAGTTCTACTGGTCTAAATGGTTTTTTACAATTTTCAAAATATTCAAAAGGCTTTGGAAATTCATCGATAAAATGTTTTTTTGCCCCCGACATAACTACAAGGGGAACAAATCTTAATGTCGGATGAGCTTGAACGTACTCAAAAAACTCCCAAGCACCCAGAACTGGAAAATCAATCAAGATGATGCTAACTCTGTGAGATTTGACGAATTTTAAAGCATCACGTCCATTATAAATGTACATCTCAAAGTGGTGTGCAGGCAGTAAATTAAAAAAGCCCTCAAACAACCATTTCATATCTTTGGAATCTTCAATAACCAGAATATTATGAGAAGTCATAATTTATTACTCGAAGTTCGCCCTTTTTTTTGAAGTTAGAGAAATTGATAAATAACGTAAGAATAAGGGTTTGGGAGAAATCAGATTTTTGGATGGTGACAAGCGGTGAAGCAATACCCAAGATTAATTCACAACGCTGGCGATGCCTGCGGCGGTTCGCGGAGCGACCATCGTAAAGCGCCGACAATCACGGTTCGCCATCTGGTACAAACGCTGTAACCTCTATTTTTCCGTTCCGTCTTTTTTCTAACCGGCTATAAAATGAGCGAACCAGGAGTGATTAACGCCTGAAATTGTTCATCTGAACGAATATTATCAAAATCTGAGTCATTTTTCGCCATATCTTGGTATTGGTTAGGACTCATATTGATAGCTTGTTGTAGGTTAAAGATTGCTTGCTTTATATTAAGCAATTGGGCATAACAGCAAGCCTTACCATAAAAAGTCGCGGAGTCGTCTGGACAGATTTCGTTACATTTATCATAGCTGGCGATCGCCTCTTCAAAGCGTTTGAGAGTTAACAGTGTATTGGCTCGGTTATACCAAGCTTGGGGTAAATCTCTTTGAAATTCAAGGGAGCGGTCGAAGCTAGTCAGCGCTTCTTCAAATCGCTCCAAATCCATTAAAGCAATACCCAGGTTACACCAAGCTTGGGGAAAATCATGCTGGAATTCAATTGCACGCTCGTTGGAAGCGATCGCCTCTTCAAAGCGTTCCAATGTCATCAATACAATACCTCGGTTATACCAAGCATTAGAGTTATCTCTTTGAAATTCAATCGCTTGATCGTAAGAAGCTATTGCTTCATCATAGCGCCCCAAATTATCCAAAGCACACCCCCGATTCTCCCAGGCTGCGCTCAAGTCGCCTTTAAGTTTCAGGGATTGCTCGGTGCTAGCAAGAGCATCTTCATAGCGTTCTAAATTTAATAAAGCAATGCTGCGAAAATACCAAGCGTCAGAGTCATCAGATTTTAATCTAACAGCATTGTCGAGATTAGCAAGCGCCTCTTCAAAACGCTCTAAAGTTAATAACGTAATACCTCGGTTTTCCCAAGCTTCATGCAAATCAGGTATGAGTTTCAAGGCTTGATCAAACGCTTCGAGCGCTTCCAAGTTACGTCCTAAAACCCTTAAAGCAATACCTCGATTGCACCAAGCTTCATGAGAGTTCGGCTGGAATACCAGCGCTTGATCGCAAGCAGCCAGAGCCTCATCAAAGCGTCCCAAATTTAACAACGTCAAACCCTGATTAACCCAGACTTGATAATTGCCAGGTTTTAGTTCATTGGCTTGCTCAAAAGCTTCGAGAGCGTCGTCAAAACATCTTTTGTTTAAAAGTTCAAGACCCAAGTTAAACCAAACTTTATCTTGATCTGCTTGAATTTCTAAAGACACAGTGCTATTTTCCTAATTATGATCCGATGGATATTAAAAAAATTTGTAGATGATTCTTTCTGAGGAATCTAGCATTTTTTATCTTATCGATTCTGACACTTAGTACCACTTCGGCACTTGCAACATTCCCACATCTGTATCACCTCTACGAAACAGTTAACGTTAGACAAGTTAAAAAGCGCGATCGCTTCCTACTACTCCGTCAGGTGAAGGAATCGCTATTACCGAAAGCACCTCTGCGATAGCCGTCCCCAAAAAATTTTCAGGTTTCTTGTTATTGCTCATGGTTTGTAACAGACAATTTTATAGCAACCGTCAAGGCATAACTAAACTATACAACTGCTAATTGGGTGATTTCGCATATCTTGAACGAATGTCTTCCCAACAAATGCTAACGCACTCCAAATTTTTCACTGTCCCCAGTTGTATTACCCTCGCCCTAGCGCTACAATCTGCCTGTATTAGAGGCATTTTAATTACAACTGTAATTTATCACTTGTGAGCAAAACCCGTATTATTGCGCTATTTAATCAATCAGGGGGAGTAGGAAAGACAAGTTTAACTATGAACTTGGGCTATCACCTTGCTCAAAAAAAGAAAAACCGCGTTCTTCTGATAGACCTTGACCCCCAAGCGTCACTCACTACATTTATGGGGCTAGAACCGGACATTACCGCCAAAACTGTCTATGAAGCAGTGGTGGGGGAAGAACCATTACCAATTCACCCTGAACTTATTCACAGCATGGGTTTGGTGCCAGCCAACATCAACTTAAGTGCTGCTGAACTAGAACTGGTTGCCGCCTTGATGCGGGAAATGCGCCTAAAAAATGCACTTGCCCCCATCCTAGACAACTATGATTTTATTTTGATAGATTGTCCGCCATCTTTAGGCATTCTCAGTGTGATTAGCTTAGTAGCAGCAACCCATGTCTTAGTACCTATTCAGTGCCAATTTAAATCTTTTCAAGGAACTGACTTACTATTAAGAACTGTAGCTACACTCCGCAAAGGTGCTAATAAAACACTTACAATTGCTGGCTTCATCCCCACAATGTATGATGCACGTACTGCCCAAGAAAGCAGAACCATGAAAGCTATTACAGAACAACTTTCACCCCTGGCCACAGTTTACGAACCCATTCCTAAATCTATTGCCTTTGCTGATGCAAGTGAGGCACGTATACCCTTAGCACTATATAATCCCAAACATCCTGCCGTCGCTGTACTAAAAAAAATCGCCCTCAGTTTAGAAAAACTACAGTGAGCAAAAAAGAACAACCCTATACCAGCCAGTTAAAAGGTGTAGCTGCCCTACTAGGTGAAAGCTTTAACCAAACCCAAAGTACTGCTAATTCACCAAATACTGTTGCCATCAACTTAATTAAACTACCTCCCTCACAGCCCCGGCGCTACTTCGACCCTAAAAAGCTTGAAGAACTATCACGCTCAATTAAAGAGCTAGGTATCCTCGAACCTCTGTTGGTGCGTCCGCTCCCTGGTGGGGATTATGAATTAGTCGCAGGGGAACGACGCTATAGAGCCGCATCAATGGCAGCATTAACTGAGGTTCTCATTATTTCAAGGGTTATGGACGATGCGACAGCATACCAAGTGCGCCTCGTTGAAAACCTGCAACGCGAAGACCTTAACCCCCTAGAAGAAACTGAAGGTATCCTGGAATTGTTGGTGTTGCGGTTAGAGATGACACGAGATGAAGTAATTAGTCATCTCAACCGGATGAGAAACGTTTGCGATCGCTATGATGAAAATTCCGAACTGAGACATAACGTTATGTCTCAACCCCAAACCAAGATAATTGAAGAATTATTTGCGTCTTTGGGACAGATGAGTTGGCAATCTTTTGTCAAAAATCGCCTACCACTACTCAATTTACCCCTAGATGTGCTAGAAGTACTGCGTTCTGGGCAAATCGAATATACCAAGGCAAAGGCGATCGCACGAGTCCAAAATGAGTCAACCCGAAAACAACTGCTCTTAGATGCGATCGCCTATAATTTCTCATTGAACGAAATCAAGCGCAAGATTCAAGAAATAGAGCAGCAGTCTAAATCAAATTCGTCATCTCAAACAGAATCAAAATCTATAAAAGACCGCGTTGATGATACCTTCCAACGCTTCAAGAAAGCGAAAATATGGGACGACCCAAAGAAAAAATCCAAAGTAGAAAAGTTGTTAGCTCAGTTGGAAGCATTAATGAATACTGATAGCGAAGTCAAATAATTTGGGCATTAATTTGAGCAGATTTATGCAAAAAAAAAGGAGAGTATTGCTACTCTCCTACGTAATATGAAGGAAAATTTCTTTTCTTAGTGATTAATCCTCGCTTGACGCTGATGCAATTCACGAGCGTGTTGCTCACGAGCTTGACGCTGACGGAATTCACGAGCTTGACGCTCACGCAATTGACGAGCGCGTTGTTCACGAGCTTGGCGTTCGTGTTGGGCTTTGCTGTTATTAAAAGCTACAGTATTCCGATTCAAATGATCGTGTTCAGATTTAAATTCAGCAGCATTAGCATTTTGGGAAAGAGCAGCAATTGAAGCAGCTGCTAGTAAGCCACCAAGAAGAATAGATTTTAAGCGGTTCATATATCTTTTTGCCTTACATCACTTAATTTGTATATTCTTAATTTACTCGTCATAACCAGGCATACGCCTGTATACAAAGTCACCATTTAAAGATGACTAAAGTCATTAATACTATAGAGACGTGCAGTGCGAAATCGTTGTCCGCGAACGCACAGTTTAAAAGCAAACCAGTGTTCATACTGCGGCGCTGTGCGGGACGATGAACCACAGCCACAGTTGGAAATTTCCTCTCTACGAGACGCTACTCGCGTTCGCTCGAAAAAAAGGGGGAAGCCTCTCACCTCAGCTTTAGTTGCGATTTGTCAGACTTGGGTAGAGAATTAGGGACGTAGATGTTTGTGACGAGCGATGCCGTACTCCTACGGCGAAGCAAGCTACGCATAGCGTCTCTAAGAGTTGGCGGTAAACTACGCAGCAATGATAAATAACATTTCAGCTTATCCCCTCACCTGGGCGACCATCTACCCCAGAACCCCGCAACACAAACGCATGGAGGCACGATTTGAAGTTAGCTTTGCAGTTGCTCGTGATCAACTGCTTCACGAGCTTGAATTATTAGGTGCATTCGCCGTGGTTATTTCCAGCAACGTACAGCTACGGCGAGATGGTCTACCTTATGCAAATTTTACGGAGCCAGACGATTCGGGAGTTGCGGTTTACTTCCGAATCAAAAAGAAGAACTACGCGCTGTGTTGCGACAAGTGGCTCAAGGTTAAAGACAACCTCCGAGCCATTGGCTTGCACATTGCAGCTATGCGCGGAATGGAGCGCTGGGGAGTGGGTAGTGTTGAACAAGCATTTGCTGGGTATCAAGCACTACCACCACAAGCTAGCGAGAGGAAATGGTGGGAAGTGCTAGGCGTTGATGTTCGCGCCTCTGATGATGAGGTAAAGGCTACTTACCGTAAATTAGCACGAAAGTATCATCCAGACGGTGGTAGCTCCCCTGATTCTGAGAAGATGGCAGTAATCAATGCTGCTTATGAGAAAGCAAAACAAGCTGGTTACAAGTGCGGTAACTATGAATATTAATCCTGAAGAATTTGAACAGTATTTAAAAGACCCTGTAGATCCAGAACTCAAGGCACTATTTGAAGAGGCTGAAACCAGTTTACAGAAGTATGATGCAAAGTCAGAGGAAGTAAAGCAACTCAGTCAGCAGGTACAAGATTTAGCATTCTCAGTTGATTTGGAATGTGCTGAATGGAAATACGAGGTGTATGCAGATAATTCCGGTAATGATTGAAATTATAAGACTGTGATTTCCGCAGAGGTGACGTTGTACTTTGTCTGCTAAAACTTCACAATACAACCCGTAATCCTACCGTACAGTCTGCCGGATTGTATGCCCGACAATAGTTAAAAAACTGGCATACAACCCACTCCTTATGGCAGACACCCAACCAGATACCCTACAAAATGATGTAGAAAATTCTAAAATTCGCACATTAGAATTACAAAAAAAATATGGGATTGAGCGTGATGCTTTCTACGCTCGGACACGATACCTGCGGATTACAACCTGGAAGGAAGGCGGAAAGGCTTATCTGTATGCTGACCAGATAGCGCACATGGACGCGCTACACGAGCATATACAGCAGACTGGTAGGATGCAGGGCTATCCAGTACCTGAACCATCTGGGCCAATTGAAGAGGAAGAACAGCCAGCGCCTACCACTAGCTTGACAGTCTCGGAGACTCAACAAATTACTCCGACCTACGCACCCAAGCAGAAGCGATCGCAGTCCTCACCAGTAGATGATGTAGCAGCCATAGTCACCAGCGCACAAAATAAAGCAGCTGGCACTTTAATAGCTGAAAATGTACTAGCTCAACACTTCATTCAAAATCCCGAACTGCTACCAGACGAACTAAAGGCCAAAATCCAAGAATCTGCACAGATGCCCAGTGTTGACCCTTTCGCCTACGCGGACTCATTGATCAATATCGCAATGGGTTCTATCAGCGCGGCTTGAAATTTCTCGGTATGCTGGCAACTGGGGCGATTGTTGCTGTTAATGGGCTAAATCCCTTTTCACTTGTAGCAATAGTAGTAAGTGGAGTTTTAGCGTTCTCGCTTCGAGTTGCCCTAGGCATCGCCCCTAAACTCAAACCATCCTCTAAGAATCAGACTCAGGAACCAGTAATTGAAACTATACCTGTACCTGGAGAATTCAAAATCTACAGGCAAGCCGAGTTAAACCGCACCACAGCGTCACTTCTGGCAGATGGTGCAATTTTAATTGCTGGCGAGGACGGGAGTGGTAAATCCGTACTAGCGATCGCAGTAGTGGAGAAGCTACAAGCTGACGGGTTTATGGTGGCGTTCATCGAACCGGCTACGCCCAAACAGATGTTGCTCGAAATTGCCCACCAGTTCGACATTCCAACCGAAAACTTGGAAGGAAAATTATTAACAGCTGACAAACTCAAAACCGCGATCGCTACTTTCTTAGAGGAAAACACAGCATTCCTAATCATCGATGACGCTCACTGTTGCGATGCCAAATTTAGAATGTGGCTTAAGCAATTGCGGCGAAGTAACGTACCCATGCTACTTTTAGCCACTGACCCACCCCGCACCGACATTTTTATCAACATTCCCCGAATTGAACTTAAACCCCTGCCAGAGTACGCAATTCGAGAAATTATGATTATTGCCGCGGCCCAAAGAGCGATCGCCCTCAAACCCTCTGAACTTGCCAAGCTCCAGGAACGCGCCGGCGGAAACCCGATGTTAGCAGCACGGGCTGTAGATGAGGAATATTTGGGGTTAGATGTTGAGGGTGCTGACCACAGAAGATATTTTGACATCACACCCCTGATACTCCTGGCGGGAATTGCCTTTGTGATCATGCGCTTCATCGGGTTAGGGACTGGCGATCAAGCACTTTATATATTTGGAGGTATCGCAGCAGCTGTATTCCTCGGTCTTTCCCGCCTCTTATATAATCTTCCACCAGAAGACAGGAGGATACGGTAATGCTGGGAATTTCACACCTATTAATTAGTGGTACAGCTACCAGTTTGCTTTTAGGAACAGCTAGCCCGACGATTATTGCGGTGGGTGCGATCGCTGGCCTTCTCCCTGATATCGACATTTCCACATCACCTGCCGGCCGTGTCCTACCGTGGATAAGTAGATTTTTTGAGAGCAGGATGCCCCATCGCAGTTGTACACACAGTTTAGTTGCCAGTGGTGCGATCGCAATTGCCGGTTACACCGCAGCGCTATTTAACCCCAGTTTCCTAAACCTCGCTCACGCCCTGAGTGTAGGCTACTTTTTCGGCTGGTTTGCTGACGTATTCACCCGTGGCGGTGTGGAAATGTTCTGGCCTTCCCCGGTGCGGTGCGTCTGCCCTGGAAACAGGAATTTAAGGTTAAGGACTGGGAGCAATGCAGAATACTTCATCCTTATATTGCTGATTGCGATCGCTCTCGGCACTTTCAGCGTAAACAATTCAGGAGGAATTTTAACCCAGTTCAACAGGTTAATTGCGTCCCCCTCTGGTGTGCAGCACATTTTCAATGAGTCAGGTTCAACTCACTTAATTAAAGCCAATATCAAAGGGGTGAGGACGGGCGATCGCTCTAAGGTAAATGGGCAGTATCTAATTATTCAGGTACAGGGAACAGGCTTTTTAGTCCAGTCCGACGACGGAAGGATTTACAAGGCATCGACCGAACCCGATAGCCAAATATTCTTAGAGGAAATAACGGCGGATGTTGGAAAGCCAGCTATTACCAACATTGAGGCGTTGACCTTGGAAGATGAACCGATAGGAAGTGCGATCGCACAATTCAACCGCACTGGGGCAATGGTTTTTGTAACTGGACAGCTAACGGTGGATGGTTTAGAAACTTCAGGTTTACCCCGCGACCCTTACCAATTCCCCACCATCAAGGCAACTGACACCAGCATCACTTTAGAAGCTGCACCCCTTGCAATTGTCCAAAGTAAGCTAGGCGAGGAATTCGCTACGGGACAACTACAAGTGAGGGTGATTAATAGCAGCATTCAATAGTCCCCACTGCCCACTCCCCTTTTTCCCCATACCTTATGCTCAATGCCCAATCTCTAATACCTAACTTCAAAATCTAAAATCTAAAATCCTAATTCCCCATTCCCTACTCCTAATTTAATAACCCGATGCCTCCTAAACCACTGCCAACAGCTACCTTAAAGCCTAACCAATCTAAGAAAAGTACTACAGAATCAGCAACAGACGGTATTTTATTAGGTGACAAAGTTTACTGGAATCCTGCAAACTTACCTAATGGTCACATTGCAATTATTGGCGCTTCTGGTTCTGGGAAAACTCAAACCCTAAAAGCGATCGCTTATGAACTCCCGCGCTTTATACCGAGTGTACGCTGCATAAGCATAGATTTTCATGGGGATTTAGAGCTACCATTTGAATCTTGTTACCCGCTTAACATGGAGTCACCGCACGGGATTAACCCCTTGGTGGTGGACTTAGATACTAAGGGCGGGGGGCCAAGTTTGCAGGCGATCGCTGTCGCCGCTATTCTCAAAAAAGCCTTGACAATGGGTGTCAATCAAGAAGGGCTAGCTATTGACATCCTCACCACTTGTTATAAACAGCGTGGGATTCTTCAAGATGACCCCAAGACCTGGACAAAGCAACCCCCAACTTTTGCTGATGTCAGAATTGAGATTGAAGCTAGGATTGAGAATGGTTGTAAGGAATCACAAAAACTTGCTCTGAAATTGGCGGCGATGTTTGAGTACGGTATCTTCACTCGTCCCCAGCCGTCGCTGGATGCGCCTATCATCAGGTTTGATTTATCTGCTTTGGGGAAAGTACCGGGGTTGGGTGCGATCGCTGCTGAAGCTCTTATTAAGCAATTAATGGATAGTCACAGAATTGCTGGGGAAATTGAAGATAAAATTCCCAAGACCTTTATTTTAATCGACGAATGTAAAGAAGTTAAGAACTCTAAAACTTTAAATATTATCTTAGCTGATGGTAGAAAGCATGGACTGTGCTGCATTGTAGCCTCTCAACGTGATGCTGAAATCAGTAAAGAAGTCATTGCCAATACAGCCACAAAAATCATTTTACCTATTGACCAAGCAGAAGTTAGAACAGTTGCTTCTCGCTTTAGATTTTCCGATAATTTAATAGCTAATTTAGACCCACTCCAAGCATTAGTAAGAATGGGGAAAGATGGACACAAAGTTAATATTATCCCTTACTACAAGAGAGTGGAATTATAACCCATATGTTGAGGGAGAGTTTCTACCTATTGTCTGCTAATTAAATCTCGCGTAACAGCCTCAGAAATAATTCGCCGTAGGTATTTCACTCTTTCTTCAGCAGGCATAGCCCCAAGTGCATCATGAATACTTTGGGGCAGTTTGACTCCTGTTACCTTTTTCGCCAACGGCTCTGATAGACCTTCTGTATATGCCTTGAACTGCTGCTCTTTAAATTCTTGAGTTTGTAGTGGGTTAGGATTACTCATTTGCTGGTTAACTGGTGTTTACACAATGATAAACCTCTTAGAAGATATCAGTCAATGCTTGTAATCACTGGTTAACCGGGTTATAATGAAGTGTAGGCAATAAAAACCTACACTTACATTGAAAAACAAGGAGGTTTATGGCTGAACCCAAAAACGGGAACGGAAACAAACAAACCGATCCCGATGATATCCGGGTTTATGAGGCGCTTTATAGTGCTGATGACGAAGCCCAGGAAGAAATCGTTGGATGGGTGGAGCAGAATATTCAGGAGGAAGAACTTTTTTACCTAGAGGAACTCCCCCCTGAACTCCACACCGAAGACGAATCAGAAAGTTAAACGAATGAGTGCTTATGTCCCTAGTCTAACTAGGGACTTTCTTGATTATGACAGATATAACGATTTACACTCCAGACTGCTATCGAATTTTTGAATACAGGGACGCAAAGTGGTTTTTGAAAGCTAGTAAATTATTTTATTCAAAGTTGCCTTTTGCTGTTAACTTGAATGACTTCGAGCTTTTGTACGGCATAACTAAACAGCAAGTAGCTATTGAATTATTCCGAATCGGAGGCGGGAAACCTGGATACTATTTAGCTAATCTCCGAGGTAAACGATTTTATTATTGTGGAAATGCCCCAGAGAACGTTAAGGCTAAATTACAGGAATTAGGAATTGGGAGAAAAGACCCAATGGACTGACAGCTTATTTTTTAGCAAATCCCCGACTAGATATAGCCTGTCCCCACTTTTCTGTCGGTTATGGGAATCATAGAAGTAGGTTGCTCCCCAAATAGTTTTTCTCTTTCTATGAGCGTGTTTAGCAGAAAAAACCTAATTACTTATTGTTGTGTGGGGATAGTTGGGCTAGCACTCATAGCTAAAAACTCTCCCCAAAATCAGGCTGCCAATGCTACTAATAATACTAATCTCCACGTAGAAAAGCCCTCTGATCTAGATGACGAGAGTGATTCCCCTATCTCTATAATCCAGCAAAACCGTCCTCTAAGAATGAGTATTAGTGTTGATAATCCATCGTTCTTAAAAGTTCGAGTTGGGCAGGAGATAAAGAAAGGGGATGTAATTAGCGATAACTCCACAGAACGCGATCGCCTCTTAAAACAGAAGCAATCCGTCACACTCCAAATTGACAATCTAAAATCTAAAACTATTCCCGAACCCTTCAAACCAAGGGAATCGTTAGGGCTAAAGCCATTACCCCCGGCGATTTTCTCAGAGGAAACAGCAGCGATCGCACAATCTAAAATGAAGTTATCCCAGGCTGAGGCACTTCTAGAGGCGCGATCGCAGTTGCTACAAACTGATAACCCAGAACGTAGGGCTGAGTCAGAGAACGCTGAAGCGGGATTCCAAATTGCTTCTCAAAAGGTAGCAGAGCAAGAGCAGATGATTCAGTCGATGCGGGATATGAAATTATCCAGTGAAATTCTGCAACACGAGGAGGCGAAATTAAAGCAATTGCGATCGCTCCTCGATCAGGCTAATTCTGCACTCGACCAAAGCAAAGCCAAACTCAACGCCTCTGCTATCCTCCAACAACAGGAATTACAGCAGCTTCAAATAAATGTGAGATTGGCACAGTCTGATTTAGAGGTTGCCCAGTCGCGGTTAATTGCGGCTCAAAATCGCCGTCAACTGACAGAGTATGATGCCAACTTGAACGAGGCGAGGCGACAGCAGCAGGAAAACCAAACTCAACAAGAATACTCACGGCAACAGCAACAATATGCCCAGTCTGTTAGAGACAGAGACTATCAGCTAGCACAATTGGCTATTTCACTTACCAACATTGAAGATAAACTAGCACTTATCCCGATGTTGCGATCGCCCCGAAACGGCTACATTAGGCGAATTAAGCCTTGGACTGGGGTAAATGGCAAGTACACCACAACTATTACTATTAGCGCTGCTCCTGCTACTCCATCCTCTAAGAATGGGGACAGCGATGCCTTCTCTACGAGACGCTACGCGAACGGCGGGCTTCGCCAACGCTCTACCAACATCGTCCCCAGTCCCAATCAAAGTACCCGCCGCTAATACTAAAACTCCGTCAACCCCGCCAACTCCGTCAACCTCGCTACAGCAGAATACTGAGAGTTCTGATACACCCGACGAAACAACCCAGGAAGAGGAGCAACCAAAGGAAAATTTATCACCGGAGGAGGCACAACAGGCTGATCAGGAATCTGATTCAAAGCTGCCCAAACCCGAACAAAACCCTTTTAACAAGCCCAGCATCGATGTGATTCTTGAGCGCGAAATGAATGATGATATGTGGCGGCTGTTGCGCGGCGGACTTCCTTGCTTAGAAACGTCGGCTGTGTGCTTGCAACAGTTGCAGGAGAAAGCGATCGCACAGTCCCCACTTCTCAAAGAAATTGATACCCGCATTGCTGAGGCCAACTCTCGCATTGAGGAGGCGAAAGCGGGAAATCAAAAATCCATCAGGTTGGGAATTCTCACCCCAGCGCTGCAATATCTTTTAGGGCCTACTCCCACGGCAGGACAGCCACAGGCAGCAGGTACAGGACTAATTGATAATTTGGCAGGGATATTTAGTGGCAAAACTAACCTAATTAATGGGTTATTAAACGTGATAGGCATACCACTATTTCAAGGAACCCAAGGGGGGAATGCTGACGCGCAGCGCAATGCGATCGCTATCAGCGATATCCAAGTAAAAGTGGCTGAATTACAGCGCAGCCGCGCACAGTTGGCGGATACCATTAGAGATAAAACAGCCCAATCGTTGATCGCTTTTGATGAGGCACGGACTGATTTTCAAACTGCCCAGGTAATAGCATCAAGAGCAGTTGATCAATTTAAAGTATTTGAATTACGTTATGTAAGGGGAAATAGCGATACTGAAAGTTATTTAACTAGACAAAATTCACTTGACAATACAAAAGCCCAAACTTATAGGGCTTGGGCTAAGATGAGGCGGTCATTATTTGAAATTAAACTGTTAGTTTTGTCCGTAAAGGATGCAGAAATATAAGACTCATTGACAAGGCTGAACTACTGAAATCGGAAATGAGTAAGCCCCACCAATAGGTTGAAAATCATCATTTTCTAGATATCCTATTTCTACTGGTGCCGGTTCTCCTTCCCATTGGTCGTTATAGTTGATGCTGTCAAATTGCACCCAACCAGAATCATCTACATCTGCTTCGGCATAATTATCTAATTCTGGCGTGAGCATATATGCTCGTTTTCTAGGTTGCAAGCCAATTACAACCATTTGAACACCAACCTTGCAGTATTTTTGCCCTTGTGGTGGCTGAGATTTTGGTGGTTCCTCTGGAGGTGGAGGTGGTGGTGGGGGTGCTACACAATTTGGCGGAGTGCCTGTAGTTCCAGTGGGGCAAGTTGGCAGTGGTGGCGGCGGCTCCTCACAATTTACGCCAATAGTACAAGAACCTCCTCCTCCAGGATTTGGATTTGGGTTTGGGTTTGATGGCGGGGGACTCCAAGAAGTTCCACTACCACTAATACTTGCTATTTGAGTACTAGACGACCAGGATATAGGATTTTGCGATCGCCACGTAACCGCGTTAACAGCAGCCACTAAAACAGGATTTGGATACGCTACAAACAATTTACCTTTTCTGCAAGCTATTCCTCCACTTGATTGTGCTGACGCAAGCACAAAAGCTTGATTTTCAATAATGATTGCTTTTGGACGAGGTTCACCTAATTTGAAAGATAAGAAACCGCAGATATTTGCTTTTATATTTCTCGTAGGTGCTGACGTTAATAATCTGATAGTTTGGGCGCTACTTGGTGACAATCCAGAGATATAAGTAGTTCCCTTGTCATCTGCCCATATTTCTCTTTCAGGCTTAATTGTCCCGTCACACCTTGCAGTTTCTTTAACAGGAATATTTGTATTTGTAAAGCCGTAGGTTGAACCTGATTTTTCGTCTTTGATTTCAATGCGATCGCTTGCCGTTATCGTCCCACTTGCAACTATTCGCAAAATTCCGCAACTATTAGAAATCCCACTTCTAATTATGGGCATTCCTCCCAAATCAATAGTATATTTTGTATTGGGTTCTAATCCTTGAATATGAAAATATCCATCAGTACCCAAGTATCCCTTCATTTCAGCTAGGGCGGCTGATGGAGTTAAAGCGATAAGAGTAAGGATAAATAATATTTTTTTAAGCACTTTTCCTCTAAGAATCTAATTACAAGTTGGTACAGTTGAAGTTTCTTGTAAAGCATTCCAAACAATTGGAAATGTTAATCCCTGGCGGTTAATTAAAAAGGCTGATGGGCTACCTATTTGGGTGCGATTGCTCACTAAACAAGCTTTATTTCCTACTGTGTAAGTTTTACTCAAAGATGGATTAGCAGCATTGCTAACTGTATAAGTTCCAGGCGGAATACTAGAAACTATCAGGTAATTCCCACTTTTCGCCGCTACAGGTTGAGTAGTCTGTGAGTTAACTGGAGTCGTAGTATTAGGTGAGGTAACAGGTGGTGTAGTTACTCCTATGGCATTAGCGATCGCATCTCTGGGATTAAAGCCAAGAGGAAAATATAAGATGCTTTTTAAGCACAATAAAGGCTCTTTAATTGGGAGAGCAGAAACCGCAAAATCAGCCCTTCCTGCTGTGATGGTAGGCAAATTAATAAAGGATGCTGAAAAGTTACGAATCTGGACAAATCCACAGGCGTTAGCAGTTAACTGTTTTTTTACTTTGTAATTTGGATAAGATATTGTGTACGCTGCATTCGGAACTTTACCACCAATAGCGATCGCACCTGTAGGAGTTTCAAAAATTTGGGGATATCCCACCAGTTCTGCACAGGTTTTAGGAAGCTCACGAATATTAAAGTTAAAGTTTGGCATGATAGTTTGATTTTCTATTGAAAACGTATCAGCCGACTTAACTACAATTACCCCGCACGAATTAGCCTGAACAGCTTTCTCTAAAGGCTTTTGGATTTCAATTTCTACAGTTTGATTTGGTGGGAATGCGTATAAAAATAACGTGCTATTTTTGTCTTTAAATGCCGTGGCTTGCTGTGCAATTGCAGGTAATTGCAAAGAAATGAATATTGTTAGAGTGAGTAATTTATTCATAGGTTGCGTAAGAAGCGATCGCTAATTCTTAGAGGATAAAAAGAGCGATCGCTGACTCTCAATTACCAAGATGCAGGAACGTAACCGTAAGGAGTGCCGTCAATCGTTCGGCAATAAGGAGCAGTTGTAGCATCAGGCAGGGTTGCTACCGTGTAACTAGTTGCCCCGACCATAAAAGTCGCGGGCATTGCACTAGTAGAAGTTCCCTTTAAAATTCCAAATCCGCAAGCATTAACAGTTACATTTCGAGTTGTTGGAGATGGAAGGCTGACCGCAACGGCTGCACCTGGAGTTTTACCAACAATAACGACTTGTCCAGTAGGGGTTTTAAAATTTGCAGTTCTAGTAGTCTGCCAAGCCAACTTTGCTAGGTTAAATTCGGATATAAACGCTGCATTTTTCGGCGAGCATCTTTGGTTTGAAAACCCCAATAGACACTGGCTTTTTGCTGATTACGTTGTTTCTCCCAAGCGGCAATCTCAGAAGTTAATGTTTCTGGATTAGGAATACGGCGTTCTAAACATTGGCGAGACAAAACAGATAATTCAATTTCTACTTGATTCAGCCAAGAAGCGTGTTTAGGAGTATAGTGAAACTCTAATTTTTGAATAATTCGACGTGCTTCTTCTGGTGAAAAAACTTCATATAATGCACTGGGGGTATGAATATTCAAGTTATCAACTACTAAACGAACAACATCGGCATCTCGGTAGCAAACATCTACTAAATTTTTCATCTGTTTAGCAAAATCGGCTTTAGTTCGACGCTCTGTAACTTCGATATGCCGCCAGCCCGCCAAGGGTTGAAAACATGCAAATAAATTTACTGTCCCGTTACGTTTATACTCAAAGTCATAACGTTCAGGCTGCTCCGGCTCTGGTGGCAAAGGAAGTCTTACTTCTTCTACTAATTGGTATGGACGTTCATCAAAGCAGACTACAGGGCGTTTAGGATCATAAGGCTCATTGTATAAATCCAGCACATCTTCCATTCGGAAAACATATTCTGCGTTAACTTCAGGAATACACCATTGTTCTTTCAACCAAGGCTTGATTTCGTTTTTTTTAAAGTTTGACGTACTGTTTCATCTGAGATTGAATCTATGATACCAACGTTCACTAAATGATCTGCTAATAATTGCATTGTCCAACGTACTCTTCCGACTGGTGGATTAGAACAAGCAGTTGCAATCAAAAATGCTTCTTGTTTTTCATCTAACTTTTTAGGTTTTGGTGGATGAACTTCATCCTTCAAAGCAAAATCTAACCCCCCAATGACAAATTTTTCTCGTATTCGTTGCACTGTTGCAACATGCGCTCTAACTATGCTAGCGATCGCTTGATCCGTTTCTCCTTCAGAAGCCATTAGAAGAATGTTTGCACGGGTTATAGTTCTTGCTTTGTGCTTACCTTTTTTAATTATTGCTTGTAGCTGAGAAACTTCATCTTCATTCAAGTCAACAATGTACTTTTTCGCCATGTTACACCCCATTTTTGGCTATTTTACCAATTAGGGGTTTTACTTAGCAAAGTTACCTTGGCAGACTACTAGCTTCTGAAAAAGTGCCACTTACACAAGATGGCAAAGTTTGGCTTGGTAGAGTTGCAGCATTAACAGCAACTCCATCTACCTTCAAACCTGTAAAATCGCCACTGCTTGGAAGAGAAATTCTTACTTCACCACAACTACCAGCTAACCTGGCTGTTGATTTATCTGAGCTTCCAAGACTAACCGCAATCCGACTACCTGCTGTACCTGAAAATACAACTACTGTACTTCCGCTATCCATCGCCTTGTATACAGTTGCGCCATTATAAGGAATCGCCACAGCAGTCCCCACTGAAAAAGCGATGACTGTCGTCAAAGCTGACGCGATCGCACCAACACCCAAAGCAAAAATACTTTTAAATTTCATAAGTTCGTCACACCGTTGACAAATGAATGTGCATCAACACATCTTAGAGTAGTAATTATTACTTTGGTAAGTGTTGAATCTAAGTATGGAAATTTCTAAACTTCATGTAGGAAAAATTTATATTTCACTTTTTCTAGTTGCGATCGCTGTTAGTGGATGTAGCAAATCGAACGCTGAATTTCCAGCGATGGCAAACTCTGAGGAGTGGCAGGTAATTAGGGTATCAGACGGTGACACGATGGTAGTGAGACAAACTGATGGGAGAGAGAAGAAATTAAGGTTGTGCGGTATTGATGCCCCAGAGAAAGCCCAGCCTCTAGGTAAAGAATCAAAGGCTAATTTACAGCGACTAGTGAATGAAGTTGAGGGAACTGTAAGTGTGACAGAGATTGAGAGCGATCGCTATGGCAGAACTGTAGCTGAAGTTTTTTCCTCTAAGAATGGGATGGAGAAATCCCTCAATGAGGAGCAACTATCAAGCGGAAACGCTTATTTGTACAGACAGTATGCTGATAAATGCCCTAATAAAATAGCTTTTGGCAATGCGGAGCGAATAGCACAATCTAAAAAGCTTGGTGTTTGGAGAGACTCTTCTACTGTCCCCCCTTGGGAATTTAGAAAACGGCAACGTCAAAATACTAAATTATCAAATTTAGATGCGCGTTAGCTTAACAGTCCAGAAAAAGAAACTGCTGCTCGGAAGCGGTGGTTACTATCACTGCTACCACTACACGCCTAGTCACACATCCATGCGCCAAACCTAAAAACTATCAACTAATCGTCTAACTTTGTCTGGTAGTGGGTCAACTTCAGTTTTTGAAAGTGGCTTAAACGTTATCAGTCGCTCGTAGACGTTTGACCCGTCCCCTGCCTGTGGTGCGTTGTACAGACATTAACTGGAAGTGAAAATTCACAAAGGCATTTCGTCAATCCGCTTGACCCTAATTATCAGTTCGCCACCTAGTAATTCAACTAGCTTTTTTACGGTTTCAAATCTAGCCTGTTCGGGATTACGGACAGCTTTTCTGACATTGGTACTGAATTTTTTAGCAAGTTCGGCTGCGCTGAGGTCTGGATATTCGAGCTTGCCATACTCAACGGCTAGCTGGTAGTATGACCAGCCATTTTGTTCCATCAATTGTTCGAGTGCGTTTTTTTGCTCCGTTGAGTGGTCGGGCAGAGGCATGATTAACATATAGCTTAAAAAATAGGCTTTTCTATTCTAGATGAGCAGCTGTGGTAATAGCTGCTCGGATGATTTAAAATGGCTCCTTGAGTTGCATTACTCGCTCTACCCAGGCGGGGGCTTTTTTACCGTTGCTGGGGGATAACTCGTTAAATTCTTCTTGGATAGCGTCTATATCCCAGTCGGGTAATTGCTCCGAAGCCCAATTAATTGCATCCTCTGGCGATTTCCACAATTTCCAAGGTGGTGTTTCTTGGGGCTGTTGGGGTTGTCCAATCCAAGCTTTTAGGGTGTCGGCTACATCCTTGCCTGGGTTGAGAAAGGTTTTATCAGCCAGTTCTGGACACCTGCTTTTGCTGATAGTCAAAATGTGGTTGTAATCAAGTTCTCCGGCTAAATCAAATTCGTACTCAATGCCACTACTCTGGATTGGGGCTGTACCAATTTTCTTGGGAGCTTGTTTAGTTTTGCCGTCTTTAGCGGTGTACTCTTCCATGATCCACTCTGTCTTACTTCTCATGGTTGCAATGATGTGAGATGAACTGCCTATCATTGCGTCAATGAGCTTTCGCTCTAGTGGTCTAACATTTTTCCACCCATCAAAGCCTTTACCAGCTAGCTCCAGTTCCGAGAACCAAGCGTGAGATAGCGAGTCAATGATGATTACCTCATAACCTGCTGCTTCTGCTGCTTTGATAGCCTCAATATACCTAGCTGGGTGGTGGTCGTTGAGTTCACAGGTGTCAAATGTAAATCGGTCAGCGTATCTGCTGGCGCTGCCGTGTTCTGTGTCGATTAGGGCGATGTTGTCGCCTAAGTGTTGAGCGATCGCCAATGCTGAGAAAGTTTTACCACTGCCTGATGCGCCACTGAGGGCAAGGCGGATTTTGATTTGAGATTTGGTTGCTTTTTTAAACATGGTTGATGGTTGCCCCAATTGCTAAGACTGGGGCGCTACTGGTTTTAGAAGTGGTCAAAACTTGGGGTTTCTGAGATGAAGCCGATTTCTAGCTGATAGTGTCTATCCTCATACCCGCTCATATACCAAGGGTTTTCGGTATACTGCGGCGCTAGTCCACTGCTGCGATCGCTCTCTCCCATCTCAAACCAATAAAGAATCGTGCAGTCTCGTTCCTCTTCTAATGCGGCTATTTCACAGTTGATATCTGCGGTGATGTTGTACATTTGATTTACCTCTCGTTTTTTGGGTGGTAGCTGTCGCTTGCTCTTGGCCGGGTTGGGCGACAGTTTTAAGTTAGACAGTTTAACGACTTATCCAGGTCAAGATGCTAGTTATTCTCTAAATCTTCTCGATCGCATCTTCTAGATATTGAATAGCAAGGTCGAGATTGTCTAAAAAGCTTTGATTTGGCTCTTCGTTATCTTCATCATTGATAATTTGTTCGATTTCAGATATCAAATCACCCAGCTTTTCTTGCAATTGTTGTTGTAATTTTTTTCTGCTTTTTTTCATTATCCTTATCTCCAATGATTAAGAGCTTTACCTACCCTCACTTATGGCTGTGGGCTGGCAGCCAGTTAAAATTAAAAAAGTGACAATTGTTTGTATCTAATCTCTGTGGGATGTTCCCTTTCTATCCAATCAAAAGCCAGTTTTAAATCAAATATTAATTGTCTCCATTTTTTAGGAGGTGCTACTTTTTCAGCATTTTTAGTATCTATATACGCTTCAATTTCATCTGCCATATCAAGCATTTTTGAGTAACAATCAAAGGCTAGGTTATTGCATTTTTCTCTAATGCGCTTTTTGGTGCGTTCGGTTGAAGTGTTCCAGAAAATACTCCAGTAAGTTTTGTGATATTCTCCCGATAGGTTAACTGCTGCTTCTAAATGTTTCTTGGCTTTCTCAAGCTTTGGATCATCTGGAAATTGCTTGAGAGCCACAGATAATGCACAGTGGGCTGATTGCATAGATTCTTAGAGGAAAAGTAGGCAATATCCAGATGTTCAAGTGTTCACACTCAGGTGATAGTTATGTATAAATTTCAAATTGTTTTCATGAGTTTAGTGACGGCTAAAAACGTAGGTTTCTTTATAGCCAACCTCAACAGAGTAGAAATCGCTAATAAACCAATCTCGTGCTATGGCTTTCCAGTCGATGTAACATACATTGATGCCTAACCTGGATTTCTCACAAGTGAGAAAAAAATGCTTGGATTAGTCAAATTTAAGATGATTAAATTAATACATCATCAAAATACCTCCAGAACGTGGGCAACTCCAAGTAAAGACCGACCCCATTCAAGATACATACAATACATCAAAAATAATAAATACTGATAAAACTAACTTCTAATAATAAAAATTGATATGCCAATTTATGGGTTTAAACCAAGTAAAATAACCCTAAAAACCAGCTATTAAAAATAAAAATCAGTTATTACTTATGAATTAAATTAGGTCATTATCAGCCAGGGCAAGGTAATTGAGATAAACTCTTATAAACCATTGCGAAAATCTCTTTATAAGGGCAGGCACTACTAATTGCGATTAAAATTCGTCGTTTCCTGATAGTAATGACGGCTCCTAGCTTCAATAATTTTGTGCGTATAGTCTCAACAGTTGCATTTTTAAATTCCGTCTTTGCTAAACATTGTTCTCGTAGAGCATTCATCAAAATATAAGCAATAGACGCAAACCACAAACGTAATTGATTTCCTTCAAACGTATGGGTACTTGTTCTATCACTATGTAACCCGAGCTTTTGTTCTTTTAAACAATTTTCCATATTCCCGCGCGGGCAGTACTTTTGAGTATAAAGTCGCCCTGGCGGGATTTTATTAACAGGGAGCGAAGTGACTACAAAGCGAGTATCAACTTCTTTATGGCTATATTCAACTTTGGCGACAACACGACGATGACGGCTCCAACTATCTAGAGTTTGGTAGTCAAGAGAGCAATACCAAACTGAGTTATCAACAAATATTGCTGCGTCGTTCTTTAAATCTGGTGATGGAGGAAATAAGGTTTCAAAAAACTCGACTATATGTTTAATTTTTCCTGAATATTCTTGGGATGCGCGATACTGAATTGATTGAGATAGCTGGAGTAGCCTATTATTTTGAGCGAGTCCCAATACATAATAAATTTCAGTTTGAGATTCACACCAACTCATTATATCTTCTCTCGAATAAGCACTATCCCCACGAATAATAATTTTCACCTCTTTCCATCGTGAGCGGATTATTTTTATTACTCTTTGTAATTCTCCTAATCCTCCTTCCGCAGGGTCAACATTAGACGCACGAAGCTTTGCCGCAAGTAAATGTTTCCCGCAGAAAATATAAAGTGGCGCATAACAATACCCTCGATAATAAGGATTAAAAAATATTTTTTCTTGATTACCATGTACGGGGTCATCGGTAACATCTAAATCTAAAGTTATCTGTCGTGGCGGCTTTCGATAAGATTCTAAAAATAGCTCAACTAGGAGTGTTTCTATGGCTGATGCATCATGTTCAATACGGTGATATCGACTATCTGCTCTTGAAGAGATATCTTCTGGACAATGCTCGATCCGATTTAAGGTACTTTTTCCGGCCAGAGTAATTGGTTCTTGTTCTAAATTAATTGCTTTTCCTACTGCCAGTGCGAATATTCCATCATGGCGTAGAGTTTCATGGTCATTTACATCTTCATAGCCCATGATTAAGCCATATATTCTTTGTGCAATTAAGCCATTAACTGGATGCATAATTTTGTTTGGCTCTCGGTAATCTTTAAAACATGCTGCCAGCCGTGATGTTATTTCTCTTTTTCTATCTAGTTCCGCAATTAATGTTAATCCTGCATCAGATGTTACAGGCTCACTATTGAAATTAACTACAACTGGACATGACTTTACTTGTTCAAATATAAACTGTTCTGGTATACAATCGTTTTTATTTGGGGTCATACTTCAAACTGCTGAAATTGTTGTGCAATATGCATTTTGGCAGTTTTTGACCCCTGTTTCTTCAAGCTTTGTGAGAAATCCGGGCTAACTCTTCTAATTTTTTCAGAGTGCCGCACTCATCCCACATCTGGTAAACAAAATCTTCTTCATCCTCGAACTGACCCAAATAACTCTCTTGAAAATCTTCTAAACTGGTGTCACTGCCGTAATATTGGTAATAAACAGCGAAGGCTTTACCATGTTCTTCTAATAAATTTGCTAGTTCTGAAATATGCTCTATGTCAACGCATTCATTAAGTTGAATACCTTGCCAATTTTCATAATCATGTATCGCCCATTCTTCACACGGTTCATCGTCTGCCACAGGCGACCAAGAAAGCATCCAATTAATATCATCTTCTATGTCTTCTGCTTCTTGGGTTGCATCAATCCAAAGCCCGTGTAAATGCCCATTGTTATAAGCGCTGAGGCAGGCTACATATATTTTGGGTATATCTTCATCTGTACATTCTCGCTCATGTCTGGGGAATGGTAGACGGCATTTTAAAGAGCTAACAATGGGAAAGCTAAAAATAGGAAAATTTACCTGAGCTAATTTAACCGCTAATTCTAAAGCAGCATAATCAATCCTTTCAGCAATTAAAATCTTGCCTACTCGCTCAACACCATAAAGCTGTTCTACTACAGATAAGGCTTCTGTTTCTGAATCAAAAATTAATTGCATTGGTTGGATACCTTTTTAAAATTCTTAGAGGATGAATGAAGAGAGAGCGTAGGCACAGCCCGCCGTAGGCATCGCATATATTAATAGTCAAAGTTTTGTTATGGGGCGATCGCTCTGCTTGAATGATTGCAATCGCCGGTCACTGGTTTTACCAACCTTCTGATACTTCCTCGCTTGATTCCTCGGATACCATTTGATAAAGCGATCGCTTACCTGCTAATTCAGCCATTGCTGCTTCTTGGCGATTAGCCCGACAACTTTCGTATTGTTCCTGGTTCCAGGCTCCTAAATACTTCCAGACTCCTACGCTGTGTTTATCTGGTATTTGTCCAATTAGTATCGGGTGGTCGTCTAAAAACTGTTTAGCTTTTGTATCTTGTAAAAATGCTTTCTCAATTCCCCGGTAGGCGTGACAAGTGCAAATTACAAAGTGGGGAAGCAAGTTAAGTTGGTAAAACTCATCATTCATCCCCTTAGCTATTAATTCATCCCAATCATTACCAGGTGAAAGTTTGTAGGGGTCAGCCTTCGACCAGCAACGGTCTATTAATATGCCTACATAATCAGCCTTAGAAATAAAGCGAGAAATGCCACAGATTTTAATAGTTTCACCGCGTTTTTGTATTTTATTGGGAATATGCAACCATACAAATTTTTGATATACATCAATGGTTGCGTGTTCAATTCCTACCCTGATTTGTTCGCTGATCCATCCCCATTTTGTTAACAATGCCTTAGTATTTTCTAAACTGTAGATATGCCTAAGCGCGTAGTCTTCGCTATTATTTTCGTGCAATAAAGATTTGTGAAAATTCGAGTAATTGTAATTGGGGTGTGTGTGGGCTTTTGCAGAGAATCTTTGTGTAGCGTTCATGGGATACAAGAGAATAATTTTGCAGAGATTAAATTCTTTTGTGGGTGGAGATGGGGGTATCTAAACCCCCCTAAACTTTTATTGATTAAAATGCTTTGCCATCCCTTCGGCTTCTTCTTCTTGGTAGCCTTGGATTAAACATTTAATTCTTTGGAGTTCCTCTTGTACCCATCTAGTAGTCTGCCAAGGTAACTTTGCTAAGTAAAACCCCTAATTGGTAAAATAGCCAAAAATGGGGTGTAACATGGCGAAAAAGTACATTGTTGACTTGAATGAAGATGAAGTTTCTCAGCTACAAGCAATAATTAAAAAAGGTAAGCACAAAGCAAGAACTATAACCCGTGCAAACATTCTTCTAATGGCTTCTGAAGGAGAAACGGATCAAGCGATCGCTAGCATAGTTAGAGCGCATGTTGCAACAGTGCAACGAATACGAGAAAAATTTGTCATTGGGGGGTTAGATTTTGCTTTGAAGGATGAAGTTCATCCACCAAAACCTAAAAAGTTAGATGAAAAACAAGAAGCATTTTTGATTGCAACTGCTTGTTCTAATCCACCAGTCGGAAGAGTACGTTGGACAATGCAATTATTAGCAGATCATTTAGTGAACGTTGGTATCATAGATTCAATCTCAGATGAAACAGTACGTCAAACTTTAAAAAAAACGAAATCAAGCCTTGGTTGAAAGAACAATGGTGTATTCCTGAAGTTAACGCAGAATATGTTTTCCGAATGG
Organism: Nostoc sp. KVJ3; assembly: GCF_026127265.1. GTDB lineage: Bacteria > Cyanobacteriota > Cyanobacteriia > Cyanobacteriales > Nostocaceae > Nostoc. The sequence continues at coordinate 74,865 of NZ_WWFG01000007.1, read as the reverse complement.
AAGATGTGCTGGATTTATACAATGAGCCTTATGATCCTAAACGCCCTGTAGTCTGCTTTGATGAACGTCCATACCAATTAGTAGAAGAAGTAAGACTTCCTTTGCCACCAGAGCCGGAGCAGCCTGAACGTTATGACTTTGAGTATAAACGTAACGGGACAGTAAATTTATTTGCATGTTTTCAACCCTTGGCGGGCTGGCGGCATATCGAAGTTACAGAGCGTCGAACTAAAGCCGATTTTGCTAAACAGATGAAAAATTTAGTAGATGTTTGCTACCGAGATGCCGATGTTGTTCGTTTAGTAGTTGATAACTTGAATATTCATACCCCCAGTGCATTATATGAAGTTTTTTCACCAGAAGAAGCACGTCGAATTATTCAAAAATTAGAGTTTCACTATACTCCTAAACACGCTTCTTGGCTGAATCAAGTAGAAATTGAATTATCTGTTTTGTCTCGCCAATGTTTAGAACGCCGTATTCCTAATCCAGAAACATTAACTTCTGAGATTGCCGCTTGGGAGAAACAACGTAATCAGCAAAAAGCCAGTGTCTATTGGGGTTTTCAAACCAAAGATGCTCGCCGAAAAATGCAGCGTTTATATCCGAATTTAACCTAGCAAAGTTGGCTTGGCAGACTACTAGCACCGTTGGGAGAAAGGTTGCTATCAATTAAGCCCTTTTCTACGTTCTTGTAAAGCTCGATGGTGCGATCGCAGTGATTGAGAATGAAGTTAAAGTCTTGCATTGTAGAATACCTTTAGTTATTTAATCGATGCCGAGGTTGCCGCCTCGGTTTTTTTCATATCTTTATTATAGCTATTTTTAGCTATATAACAAGCTTTTTTAAGGTATAATTATATAAAGATTAGGATAAGAAAATGCAGATAGCTTTTACAGGGCCACGCAAACTGACTAAAGCCCAGGAGGGCTTGATATATAAGGATTTTGCTTATTTCATCTCTAACCACGCCGCAGACTGGCACGTAGGGGACGCTGCGGGGCTGGATGATTTCGTTAGACGGGCTGCTGCTTGCTACAACAAAACCCTGACCGTGTATGAAGTAGCAGGAAACCAACGCTGGCACTTTGCAGAACGTAGCAAACGTATGATTGATGCCATTGCCCCCCTGCCAGATAGCTGGCTGTATGCCTTTCCTAATAAGCTTTGTCCAGAGGGGTGTAAGCCTTGCAAGAACCCCAACGGCGGCGGGTCGGGGACATGGTTAACAATTGCCTATGCTAAATATCGCGGGGTGCAGATATATTTATTTCCACAGTTTCAAACCAAATCTGGGGATAAAAGCTGGCTTCCTCAATGGCTACAAGATGAACCAGAAACCAAGCAATTAAGCCTCTTTGCGGAGTGACTGGAGTGAAGTGGAGGGCTGTTGGTGGCGGCAAGGCCTGTCAACGAAGCGCGAGGCCTTGGCCACCCACAGCCACCAACGCCCGGAACGGAACGGAAGGAACGGAGCCACGCCCGCTATTTGACTCACCAAAAAACTTTATCAAAGCTTTATATTATAGCTAAAAAGAGCTATTGCTGTTATAGCTAAAAAAAGCTATGATATAAGAGTGGAAGGTTAAACGACGGAAGCCCGGAGGCAATGAACCAGCGATCGCGGGACGCGGGGGAGACGACAGGGAGCGAGTGAAACCAACCACCGGCGACTGACCCGCGACAGCTGCCGGCTAAAGCAAGAGTTCACAGGATTTTAAGACACTCTGGCGGCGGCAACCAACCCGATAGGTGGCAGACCACAGCAGCCCTAAAGCCTTTGATCGCAGGCATAAGCCATAAGTCGAGATTGTTGAGCCTAAGCCGTTGCTGCCACCACCGGGGACTGGCCACCAGTGGCACACCACCAACCCGAATACCTTTACCTCTCCTTTTTCTCTTCATTCTTCTCCTCCTGCACGGACGGAACGAAGTGGAGTCTGTGCCATTGCGGAGCAAGACCCCAAGTGTAGGCATATCACCGGAACGAAGTGGAGGTGGTAAAATGCCGAAACGGTCTTGCGGAGCATTCCCTCGGTGCGAAGCACGGAGGGGTATAGAAATGCGAAGCAACAGCTTAATTTATAGACTTGGCCACCCGTGCAGGGCTTCTCAATAATAACGGGCGTGATGACCAAGCGACCAGATGCAGAGATATTGTTGCCTTGCTTGCATCTGTTGGTATCGCTTGTGTTGATTCTCTTGGAAACTTGGGCGTTCGCTAGCTGTTTTGCCATTTGGCAATTTACATCCAGAGGCGATCGCCCATACAAAATACCCTCAAATGCTTATCGTTTCGTAAAAAGATGTTTGCCAGATGGCAAGAGCGATGTAAAGGCGATCGCTGTCGTTACTCCAAAAAAAGGAGGGACGTTGCCCCCCCCCAACGACTAGTTAGCAACAACTAACCGAAACCGACCCACGCGAGGCCGCCCAACCGGACGCACCGCCACCACCGACGACATAACAACCGGAACCGACACCCGCCAACGCCGACCAGTAGAACGAACCGCAAAGTAAGTGTTGTCAGCGCCGAAGAACTCAACACCCACCGCCGCCGCAAACCGCAACGCCGCCACCTCAGACCGGAACGAACAAACACAAACCCAAGCAGAAAACGAACGAGCAGATGGCCGAACCGCCGCAACACCAACGTCAAACCGACGAGCAACAGAAACCACCTCAGCAGCAGTGGGAGCGGGACAGCCGACGAACGAAGAACGAATGAACATGACCAAACCTCCGAGTGAAAAGAACTAACCAGGAAAACCCCCGGCTATTTTTTTCATGCGGAGTGGGTCAAGGGTGGCGGTGGGGTCTGGGGTGTCCCCAGATATAAAAAGCGAAGCACGATTTCCCGCCACTCGCGCAGCCCTTGACGCGCGTAGCCACAATAGAAAAGCCGGGGTAGCCCTGCGGCGATTGAGCGTTCCCCTTGGGGCGGAGGGGGACATCGACCGACGAAGGAGGGAGTCAATAAACAAACTGCAAAGCAACCTTATTGTTTCGCGTAAGCGCTTTGTGTCTTATCGCCTCTGTCAAAAATTTACTTAAATTAATCTTTATCGAGTGTACACAGCATACAGGATATTATTTAGTAATAGTATTCACTCCAATTACTATGCCTAATCCACATCCTAAAACTGAGCATTTAACTAAGCAAAAAACAAAGTGGAATAATCTACCAACTAAGGCGACAAGAGTACCTGAAATATTCTTAGAGGAAATAGAAAAGTTCGCGCGATCGCTTGATGGACAATGCAGCCCATTTGAAGCCATCATCTCTGCGTTAGATAAACTCAACCCAGATGAAATAGAGCAAATTAAACTGGCTATAGAATCTTTATCTGGTGAGAAGTTGGTAGAGGTAAAGGGCGATAGCATAGCGGTAGCGAGTCCGCGAGCGTCTGTCTCCGGCAACGTCAAGGACGAACGCCCAGCAGTGCCCCAGGAGCCACAACTTTCAGATACCGAAATTGCAGCGTACACAGCGAGCAGTGCGGTCTTCTCCCAAGGGGAGACGCTAAAAGCGATGGGCTTTGCCCAAGTGGAGCAACTGCGGGAAAAGTTTGGTTTTGTACCCTCTAAATATCAGTTGGCAATAGTTGACTGGATTCTTAGAGGAAGTGGTCACGGCTGCTGCAATGCTGTCGCTGGTTCTGGTAAATCATCCACACTCAGGATTGTGGCTAAAACCTTGCAGGAATCAGGATTAAGACCAAGTGAAATCAAGATTTGTGTATTTGGGAAATTGAACGTTCAAGACTTGATTAAGAAGTTCGGGCAGGCTTGGAAAGAGTCAATTAGTACTCTACACAGTGCAGGATTCTCACTGGTAAAAAAAGAACTTGGAATTAGGAGCAGTTACGATGTTGAGGTTTCGGGGCAAAAGTATAAACGTATTGCCCAAGATTTAGACTTAATTGCTAAACGTGGTAATCCAGTTGGTAGATTAAAAGCTGAGAAAATTATCGGCAATGATAACGACTTTCTTAAATTAGTTGACCTAGTAAGACTTACCAACCAGCAACCAACACAGGAGACAATAAAGGCGATCGCATCTCACTTTGAAATTGATGATGTTTGGGAACCTGAAATAATCGCTCAGTGGATTGAGTATTGTTTGAGTATTGGTGAGCAAAAGGCGATTAAGAAGGAGTGTTTGGACTTCACTGATCAGATTTGGTTGCCTGTAAAGTGGAAGTTAAATGAGGCTAAATGGTTTAAACCGTATAAATTTATACTCTTAGATGAGGCTCAGGATTTAAATGCTGCACAGTTAGAACTCGCATTAATCCTTGCGGGGTCAACTGGGCGTATTCTAGCAGTTGCCGATCCGCGTCAAGCCATCATGGGCTTCGCCGGTGCTGATAACAAGAGTTATGAGAATATTGTCAGCCGCACCAATGCTGTAGAGTTGCCGCTATCAATTTGTTATCGTTGTCCGCGATCGCACATTGCTTTGGTCAAAGAAATCTATCCCCAAATTCCCATTGAGCCATCCCCCAGCGCTGAAGAGGGAACTATAACCCAGATTGACAGCAGTGATGTTGAGAAGCTAATCAAGCTCGGTGATATGGTCATTGGTCGTAAAACTGCACCACTAGTTAGTTTGTGCATCAGGTTAATTAGTCGTGGTATCAAAGCGACGGTCAAAGGTAAAGATATCGGCGAATCTCTTAAAAAAGACCTTGAAGACATTGCTAAAATGCCGGGATATAGTTTTGAATTTTTCAATGATGCTATATCTAACTATCATCAAATCAAAGCCCAACAGTATCAAGGTTTAGATAATGAAGAACAAATGCTTGAAAACCTTAAAGATAAGGTGCAGGCAATCACGATTATTTACCAATCACAACCACAAGCAAGAAATATTGAGGACTTAAAATATTATATTGATAGTTTATTTAGTGATGACAATTCACCAATTACCCTCAGCACTTGCCACCGTGCTAAGGGATTGGAAGCAGAACGAATATTTATTTACAAGCCTGATGATATGCCTATGACCTGGAAAAATCAGCAAGACTGGCAGCTTGAGCAAGAAGAGAATCTGCTTTATGTTGCCTTAACTCGTAGTAAATCGGAATTGTTTATTATAGGTGAATGTGATTGGTACAAATCATCAACTACAGATAAACAAATCTCCACCAGTACTGCTACACAATTTTGGTCAGGCGAAAATTTTGACGACGAAGATATTGATTTCTAGGTAACTATTTTGCGATCGCCCCTACACCAAGCGATCGCTCCTCCATCCTCTAAGAATTAACCCCCTCCCTCTGTCTTATCTTCTGAGGAATCATCAGAGGAAATTTTTTTAGCGATCGCATCTAGTATCGTTGATATCTGGTCAGGGGTATTTAAATTAACTTGGTATACATTCGTAGCATGAACTTGATTACTCCCTATTACCACTTGTAACTCAGGTTCACCTAAAAGGTGCTTGATTAATTTGGCTTTTCCCTCGGCATCCAAGCGATGCCTACGGCGGGCTGCGCCTACGCAATTTTCCATTAATTTTAAGAGTGAATTTTTCGTTTTGGTAGACAGTCAAAATCTCGTTCTACCATTTTTTTGACACCTAGTTAAGTAGGTGGGCGTGTCCATTATCCCTTGGGCCCAGTCGAGACGATGAGGAATTTTAGCTAAATGCTAGTGCGTAGGCGAAGCCAGCCGCAGGCATCGCCACTTTCCTCTAAGAATGTGATAGACAAATTTTTTACTTAGATTCCCTACTCTGAAAGTTGCTGAACAACTCGCGGTAGTGCATATTATAATTTTCTAATATTTGCCGCGATCGCCCTTAGCATAATCGCCATCTGATGTTTATTGGCAATATGTATATGAACCGGACTATGCATTAAGCAATTGGCACATATCGCCGACAAACCAATACTTAGTAAAAGCTTGCGAATCAATACCAACTTCTCATCCTTCGTAAGATGCTGGCAAACTTCTAAAGCCTTATCTATATTACTTTCCACTAGAATTTTAATCTATCAAAATTTCAACTTCAAATCATACAGCTAATATCAAGTAGATAGAATCCGTAGTATTACTTAGTTAGAAGGCTGAAATCAACTGAAGTAGAGCCAACATCATCGATATTTTGTAGCCAGCCAGCAATCTCCGTTAATATTTCAGCTTTTTCTTGGGGCGATGCTTCTCGGATAAGCGATCGCAGCGAGGAGGCAGGTTTAGCGCCGAATAATTCTGATAAATACCAGTTTCTCGCTGACTGGGGGGCAGCTTCTAAGAGTGCAACCAACTTGGCGCTACCTAAATCGCATTTACCGTTACGAAAGCGCGAAATCGTGACTTCCGTAATTCCCGCCGCATCACCAATCGAGCGTGCATTCAAGTTAAACCGCTCTAACATTTCATCAAACAGCTTTTGATGTCGCTGGGACTTGGCAAAATCTGACATTCTTTCTTATAGTGTTTGATAAGTCTTTACACATTTGATATTATATGCTGAAAGTAGGCATCTACCTATGAATGATTCAATACGCCCTTGGCAAGTTGTTCATTCCATCGCGTTACTGAAGCTTATACTGCTTCAGGCAATTCGACTATACCCGTATTATTACGTATATTTTTCGCAAAGATTTCGGCAATTAGGTGTAGAGCCTCGGCTTGCTTTTGTGGAGGTGCTTGAGCAATGAGCGATGGCAAGTCAACTGTATCTAACATTGATTCCCCATTGACGCAGGAAAAATAGTAAATTTTAGCCTCATTTGGCAGTGCGGCTATCAAACCAAAAAGAGTCTCAGACATTAAGTCCTTGCCATTTCTAAACTGGCTAATCTGTCGCTCTTGCACTCCACTCTTTTGCGCCAGCGACTTAGCGGTAATACTGAACTTTTCCAATGTTTGGTTAAAAGCTTCTCTGTAATGCATCTTTACATACTTAAGTACAATTGGCGCTGGTTTAATTGTATTATTATACAATTAGGCAAGAAAATAAAGGAGGTAGAGCGGCTATTCTAATGCTATCAAACTAACCAGAGATAATCCATGCTCAGAATTGTCTGGGCTTAGTCGCAACTATAATTCATCGTCAAGAGAGTGTGCAGCAGTACTTTATTAGTGGCTGAACTAACTATATAGCGATTTAAGAGTTTAATACACAAGCCATCTGATTCGGTTTAGCGAATGCCTTGGTAGGAGAAGAAAGTCTAACCGGGCTGCAAACCGATACTGATGGATGTATAGCCAAAAAAAATCAACCCCTGTCTGGCGGGACAAGGGGAATTTTGGTTGTTAATTTCTTGTTTTCTTGAGGTAATTATGACGCAAAGCACTACCAAAATTCAAGGGAAGTTCTACCCACTCCAACATGAAGAATGGCTATACGCTTGTCGGGAACTGACGCAAGCGCAACGAGATGTACTTGACGATCGCATTCACCTGTTTGGGTGTTCTGACCTAGCAAAACTGGCATTGGCTCAAGCAACCTGCTTAGAGTTCAGGATTACTGTGACTTTTGAGGAGGTAGAGCTTTGATGAAAAAATTTTACCCCCTGACTCCTTCCATGTCTCAAAAACTTAGAAAGTCTAAACTTACAAAGCACGAAATGGCTTTGTGGCTTTACCTAATTGAGAAAGATCCTTTTGGCGATCGCTACTGGCAACTACCCTCAACCTTAGAAATCACTACAGAACTGGAAATGAGTAAAGCCTCATATTTCCGCGCTAGGGCTAGGTTACAAGAACTTGAGTTATTTGACTTTCAAGAGCAAAGAGTTGATTGCAGAAATTTGACTGGAGTCTCAAAAATGAGACTAGAGTCTCAAAATTTAGATTCAGAGTCTCAAAAATGCGACTCAAAGTCTCAAAAATGCGACTCAAAGTCTCAAAAAAGAGACTCAAAGTCTCAAAAAAGAGAAAGTCAGCGCTCAAAACCCGCTTCTGGCAAGGGTTATGAAGTCTCTCAGACTATTCATACTTATTCAAACTTTATAAATACTCTCTCAGAAAGCGAGAAAGAGAGTTTTTTAGAATTTGGTAAGAAAAAAGCAGCAGAACTTAAAAACCCCCCAGTCCAATTACCACTCAAATGGATTGAGAAAAACTTTGAGGAATTGTCTGAGCAGTGGCTCCCGATCCGCAACAAGAATGAAAATCAAAACCAAAAGTACAATTTTGCGGCTTACAGTGAACCACAGCATCAAATGTGGTACGGACAACTACAAGCTTTAGTTTACGGGGCTGCTCAATCGGGTGACGGCGCGAGGCTCGAACAGTTTTTAAAAGATGACTTTTATAGTAGCTGGTTCAATTGGGCGAAAACTGCCCGCGAGGACGTGCGTGAATTTTTAGCAAGCAACCCGATACTCACACAAAACAAGCGTAAAAGCAGAGTAAATTAATGTCTGAGAATCTAAATTTTGGTGATACTAACAAGCTCCCACCCCAAAATATTGAAGCAGAAGAGGCGATTTTGGGCGGAATCATGCTAGATCCAGATGCAATCAGCAGGGTGAGCGATACTCTTGTTGCCGAAGCCTTTTACATCAGCGCTCACAAAGATATTTATCAAGCAGCGCTGCGCCTTCACAGTCAGAGTAAACCCACAGACTTGCTCTCGGTCACAAGTTGGCTGACTGACCATGATTTACTATTTCGCATTGGTGGCAGAAATAAATTAGCAATATTGGTAGATCGCACAGTGTCAGCACTTAACATCGATGCCTTAGCCGAGTTGGTGATGGAAAAATATTACCGTCGCCAATTAATTAAGGCAGCAAGTGAAATTTACCATTTGGCACACGAGCAAGACGAGGAAATTGCCAAACAATTAGAGACGGCTGAATCAAAAATTTTACAGATAAATAACAGTGCGATTTCATCAACTTCTGTTCCAACCCCCCTCAATGAAATCTTGATAAATGCCTACTCTAGCATTGAAGAAAAAAGTATGGGTATATCACCATCTGGGGTTAGAACTGGATTTTATGACCTAGATGCAATGATAGTCGGATTTAAACCGGGAAAGCTGATAACAATTGCTGGTCGTCCCGCAATGGGAAAATCATCGTTTTTAGGCAATTTAGCCCTTAATATCTCCGAACTCGAAAAGCTACCAACTGTTATTTTTAGTCTTGAAATGGGTAAGGAAGAATGGGGAGATAGATTTTTATCCCAAGATGCAAGAATTGATTCAAGCTATTTGCAACGGGGCTGGATTAGTAAACAGCAGTGGGAACCTTTAGCACAATCAATCGGCAGGTTGAGTGAGTTATCTGTTTATATCGATGATTCACCCGTGATAACTGTCAATTCAATTCGCTCAAAAGTTAAGCGAATTGTTGCAGAATACGGTCGTATTGGCATGGTTGGTATTGATTATCTACAATTAATGGAAGGGACGGATGGTGATAGCTACAACCTCGCTTTTAAAATCGGAAAAATCACCAGACAGTTAAAGCAATTAGCACGCGAGTGCAACACAACTATTGTCATGTTGTCACAGCTAAATCGTGGTGTAGAGAGCCGCAATATCAAGCGCCCTATGATGTCAGATTTGCGCGAATCAGGACGAATTGAGGAAGATTCAGATTTAATACTGCTCCTTTACCGGGATGAATATTACCACCCCGATACGGTTGATAGAGGTATTGCAGAAGTAATTATTGCCAAAAACAGAGGCGGCCCAACAGGAACTATAAAACTGCTGTTTGATTCACAGTTTACTCAGTTTAAAAATCTGGTGCATTCATAATCCAGAGGTGCAGCAGAATACTAATCCCTAACAGTGAATAAAGAATATTTATTAGTTAAAAAAGATGAGTAATTACTCTGTTGATTGTAACCCTAAAAATGGACGCTTTCAGCTAGGCGATCGCTTTCAATCTAAATCGGATAAAAGTGCTATTTGCACATTAATCAAAATTAGAAATGGCGGTAAGAAGCCCTACACAATTTACTGGGAGAATGGGCGGAAAGTTCATTGTGACGAGTCCTGGTTTGATGGCATGAATTTCTTAGAGGAAAAGGAGGTGATCGCTGTATGCAACTCACACAACTTGACCTCTGCTCAGGAGTTGAAATCGTCTAAAAACCTCTTAACAGGTATAATTAATACCAGTCAAGAGATTTTAGAAAATGGTGAAAGTAATTTGTCAGAACTGCGGCAAGGAATTCATTTCGTACAATCCGAATCCGAAGTTTTGCAGCAGGGAATGCAAGTACCAGAGCGAGAGAGCAGACATCAATTTAGAGGAAGCGATCGCGATGTACGAGTCAGGAATGACTCAAGCGGAAGTGGCGGAACACTTTGGAGTGAAACAGAAAACAATCTGGAAGCTGTTCAAGCAAGCACAATATCAGTCCAGAATTCCAATAAACAAAAAGAACATCAAGACAGGCGATCAAAAAGCCGAAAACAACGGGAATTGGAAAGGGGGAGTGACTATAACAGGGAATGGTTACATCATGGTGAGATGCCCGGATCATCCCAGAGCAAAGGAGATGGGGAACTACGTTTATCAACACATTCTAGTAATGGAGAGGTATCTAGGCAGATACCTAGAGTGGTATGGACTGGGACACAAGGACAACGAAGTAGTTCACCATATCAATCACAACAAGCAAGACAACCGGATCGAAAACCTTCAACTGATGAAACATTCTCAACACATCAAGCTTCACAGCGACGAAAACAAAGTCAAATGGAGCAAAGCAGTGAGAAGGATAGATACAGGAGAAATTTACCCGTCAGCAGCGGAAGCATCCAGAGCTTTAGGAATGACAGCAAGAGCGGTCAGTCGAGCAATCAACAAAAAAACAAAAGCAGGAGGAACTTACTGGGAATATGTCTAAACTTACAGCTTTGGATTTATGTTCTGGGGTGGGAGCTGGCTTTCCTTTTGCAATGTTACAACTCGGATTTAACCTCATCGGAGTCTCAGAAATTGATGAATACTGCTCAGGCATCCTCTCAAAACGGTTCCCCGATGTCTGCAACTACGGTGATGTGCGAAGTCTCCCAGTGCGAGATATCAGAAAACAGTGGGGAGAAATCGACGTTGTTACAGCTTCCCCACCATGTCAGCCCTTTTCAGTCCAGGGAAAGCGACAAGGAGAAGACGACCCCCGCGACTGTTTCCCCGCCGTCAAACGAGCAATTGAATCAATCAGACCCAAATTCTTCTGCATCGAAAATGTGCCAGGACTCCTCACCTGTCGTAGAAACCCCAGCAGTCAAACACTCTATCTTCAGCACTTCCTTCGTCAGGTTGCCAAGCTCGGCTACGATGCAGAATGGCTTTGTGTCGGCTCAGGACACTTTGCCAGCCCCTACCTTAGAGAACGGTTATTGCTGGTTGGAATCTCCAGGGGCGTTAAGCTCGACTGGGAAAGGGCGACCCCCTGGCCAGAGCAGGCAAGAAGCACAATTGAGACAGCACGGACTGTTAGCCAAAGGCGAGGTATTAAGACCGGATTTCCTACTCAATGGCTACAATCTCCCGCCCTCTTACCTCGACCCCTTGGATTGCCGTCCCGCAACGCAACTACTAGAAGAATGCGACAGGCAGCAGGAAATCTTTTCGATCCTAGAGTTGCAGCGATCGCCCTTAATAGAATCGTCTACCTCAACTCCCTGTGCAGAGACTTGTACGTTAGTTACCAGGGCTAATGCTCAACCAGAAACTTACATTATTAATCAGTTTCAATCTCTGGGAAAAGTCATAGATAACTTAGGCTTCGGATTTACAGTTAACTGGTTAGATTCATCTGATCTAGTAACTTACAACTGGGAACAAGATAATCATACTATTGCTAGGTTAGCGTTGGCGCAGCCCGCCGCAGGCATCGCACCCCAAGCATTAGATAGATTCTTAGAGGAAAATCGGGATTACGAGTATACGCAGCAATCAGAAGCGCTTGTACTTTGCCCTAGCTGCGAATTACAGCACATATATTTAAGTGGTGGCTGTGGTATGTGCGGTTTAGCACCCGCAAATTTCTTAGAGGAAAAAATGCTTTCTGCAAATATCGAGCGTACACAGCAATTACAGATAGGCGTTCGCGTTCGCATTACCAAAACTCGCACCCAAAACCTCAGTCAGTGGATAGGACATGAAGCTGAGGTAACAGGTATAAATGGCGAAACCATTAGCGTAGCGGCTGGTAAGGGTAGGGAGAAAAAGCACCTTACTCTCAAAAAAGGGTGGTATGAGGTAATACCCGTTAGCGAAGCGGGCGCGCGTACTCGCGCGACAAATTTCTTAGAGGAAAGTAAGGAAGGCGTGGGCCTAAAGCGATCATCTAAACGTAGACAGCGCAAGGGATGTTTGTACAAATACATTGAGAATAAGAAGTTGAAGAGTGGGGCGATCGCAAGCTACCCCCGTGTAATCGGCCACCGTAATCCTGATAATTCTACTCATTGGCGCTGGGGGTTTAACTGGGAAGAGAAGGTAGACGGTGAGTGGAAAGGCCGGAGTATTGGATCAGTGCCAGTAGGAGCGATCGCCCTGATTCAATCTATGCAAAATGAAGGGGTTAGCTTAGAGGAAATAATCGGTTTTATTCGGAGAGCAAAAGCTAAAAAATAAATTCTTAGAGGATGAGGACAATGCTATTAACAGAACCGGAAATACAACAAGTTTTAGAGCAAGTTAAAAATGCTTTCCCCAACTTGACTGATTGGGAATATAACAATGAAAAAAATGAGGAGTATTTCGGCTTTTCTGTCTGGGGACAATTTCTTATTAACTCCGAAGAACTAATAATGCCACGGCGGTTTTTTATCACACTTGATACTTATGAAAACAAGTGGCAAGGATGTTTAACGGTAGGGCAACATAGCTATCTGTGGTCAAGTGCTGATGTGGGGGACGCTCATATAGTAGATACAGAACCAAGTGAAACTTTACAAGAGGCAATTACAATACTCAAGGGGAAAATAGTACAACTGTTGGCAGCTTTTTCTGCTTAGGAAAAGAGCGATCGCCTATACCCGCTCCAACATCTGCAACTGTGTAGCTGTGCGGTGACTATACCTAAAGGAGGGAACGCGATCGCAGTAGTTCATACCAAAACGCTACACAGCAATTTGAATTAAGCGAAGCATAGGCTTCTTGAACCGTAGGTATCGCTTTTCCTCATCTACAATACTTAGGGTATTCCGAAGTTTCGCACAATTGTTAGTAATATCAGTTTTTATGTTTGAACAACAACCTGAAGATTTACGATTTCATGTCAAAGAGTTAGCAACAGAAGCTTTACAAAAATCAGAACCATCGGCATGGTTTGAAGTGTTATATACCGAAGCTAAAGGTGATACAGCAAAAATTCCTTGGGCAAAGTTAACTCCTCACCCTTATCTACAAGATTGGTTGACGAATCACGAACCATTCACCTCACAGCAAAAGGCGTTAGTTATTGGCTGTGGCTTGGGAGACGATGCCGAAGCTTTAGCAAATCTGGGGTTTGAGGTAACTGCCTTTGATATTTCACCGACAGCGATCGCTTGGTGTCAAGAGCGATTTCCTGATTCAACTGTCAATTATGTAGTTGCAGATTTGTTAGCAATTCCCCCACAATGGCATCAAGCTTTTGATTTTGTTTTTGAATGTCGTAATATTCAAGCTTTGCCGTTGAATGTACGTTCTTGGGTTATCTCCTGTGTTGCCTCGCTTGTTGCTCCCGGTGGCATACTTTTGCTGATTACTCGTGTTCGAGATACAGAAGCTGAACCGGATGGCCCACCTTGGCCATTATCAGACTCGGAACTCAAACAGTTTGAAAGTTTGGGATTACAGCAAGTAGAAAAACTTGAGTTTTTAGAATCTGAGCTTGACGTTAAGCAAGTGCGGATTGAATATCAAAGGCATAATTCTTTGACATCCTCTGGCCTCTAACCGCTTGCGTTCTGGGGGATAATCAGCTAGTCGGCACGCTCCCTGTAATACCCTTGGAACCCAATCAGCTAAACCTATTCTCATCTGTAACGCCCACATCAGCACCTAGAACAGAGGCGCTGGTGATGAGTGCTGATGCTTTGCTGAAGTGGAAATCTCAGATTTTTGAGTATCAGCAACGGGTAAGGGAGAGCAAGCCAATGCAGCAGACGGCGTTATTTGATATTGCACCAAAGCACTGCGACCCAGACCGGATTGATCCGTTGCAGTTACAGGTGCGATCGCTCTCTTTTTGGAGGATGCCAGCAGACAGCCCTGGCGATGCGTGTCTGTACTTCATCGTTGACTCTGCAACTGGCTTAATTTTGTATGTGGGTGAGACGTGCCGCTCTAACAAGCGCTGGAAAGGGATACACGCCTGCAAGGATTACATCGCCAGCTACCAGGATTTACATTATCGCTATGAGATGAAGACAGCAGTCAACATCGCGTTTTGGTGGGATGCTCCGGTTGACCGACGCGCACGGCAAGAGTTGGAATTGAGTCTGATTTTGAAGTGGCGATCGCCCTTCAACAAGGAAATGTGGGAGCGGTGGGGGCAACCGTTTGGGTAAACTTTTTTTGTAACGATAAGAGGCTTACTAGAATGTCTGATAATTTTCCTTTTCAAAATCCTGAGCAACTACATCAATGGCATCAGGGTATAAAAGATGCCAACCGCAATAATATTTTCTGCCACTGTCGTACTTGCGGTTATGAGTGGATGGATTCAGCATTTGATGTTACTTGTATTCAATGCAGTAGCAAAGATGTAGAAAGTATTTCATCTTGGCAGTTTCCCGATGACTAAATCGAAATGCTCATTCAATAGTGCGATGGTGAAGCGAGTAGAGCGAGTGTGATTGTTGTTTTGGGAATATAAGCGATCGCCTGACTGCACTATCCCCTTCAACAGCAGAATAATTAGTTGGTTATTATTGGTATTAATAATTATATTCTGGTTTACCGAACCGCAAAATTAGAGTAAACCGTAATCTTTTTTACTGCCTAAAATGGTGCGGTAATTATCAATGATTTGGTGATAATAACCGAATTTACAAGCTTGTTAGTTCTCAATAATATGGTAATCAAAGCAAGGAATTAAATCCTCAGTTAATTGAGCAAAACTATTACTGGTACGAGGGAGAAATTAATATGCTAGTTCGTTACAACCCCTGGCAAGAATTGAACGCTTTAGAACGTCACATCAACGGCTTATTTGGAGATACCAGAGTACCATCTGCACGGCTTGAAAAAGGCTTTATCAAAGTTCCGGCTGCTGAGTTGCAAGAAACTGATGATGCTCTGCATTTGAAGCTAGAACTGCCAGGACTTGAAGCTAAAGACTTAGATATTCAAGTCACCCAAGATGCTGTTCACATTAGTGGTGAGCGCAAGTCCCAAACTAAAACCGAAGAAAAGGGTGCTACAAGAAGTGAATTCTACTATGGTAAATTTCAACGTGTAATTCCTCTATCTGTTCGGATTCAAAACACCAATGTCACCGCAGATTATAAAGACGGTATCTTGAATTTGACATTGCCAAAAGCTGAAGAAGAAAAGAACAAAGTTGTCAAGGTTAATCTGGAACAACCTGCTGCATAGAGTGAAACTTCTCTACCTCCAATGATTGATTGAGATAGCTAAGAGCTTGGTTAGGACATGACCAAGCTTTTTTGTATGCGATATTTACGATGGTTACTGAGCTTGCCGAAGTACGGGCTGCGCCTATGCTCCTCTCGTTTCCTCTAAGAATTTGGCGGGGGCGATCGCTCTTAGCCACTATCCTCTATACCTGATATTTACTTGATAGTTGCTTGTTGATAAATAAGCCCATTAATTTATATAGAAAATTCTTGAAATTGGAGATTTAGTAAATTTACTGTATTTTAATTCAGTAGTAGAGGGAATCATTATGCACAACCACATCTCGCGCCGTGCGTTCTTTATTGGCACGGTGAGAGCGGGAGCGACCGGACTTGCCGCCACGTCCCTCTCAAGAACCGGAGTTTTCGGCAGCATCGCCGTCGCACAAAGCCAAAAGAGGCTGCGGCTTAACCTGCCTCCCTACCCGTTCTTTGACAACCTCCGAACCGTCATGACCGAGGATCAAGCCCTCCTCGACCGACTCGTGAGCGCCTACGCACGCACAACCCCGGCGGCGAGTCAGAATCCAATTGACTTTCTTTCACGCTACGTCCCAGTGTATGTATTCGAGCAGACACTCCGACCGTCCGAACCCGGCAACCCGTCGCTTTCGACGTTGCTGTGGCTGATGCACCTCGCCGGGTATTTTGGCGGCGTGTGGTTGCGCGACGCTTTCATCCGCTTCCCGGTGTCGGGTTCGCCGAACCCACGGCCCGGATTTCCCCCGACTGCGAATAGCTTTGACGCGATTGTGACGCGCATTAACGCCGCGCTCACAGCATTCAACGGCAACGATGCCGGGGCGATCGCCTACGCCGAGGGGAGTCTTCGGGGTGCGCCGCTCCAGGGACTCACCGACAGCTACGGGTACAACGCGGGCTACCTCGACCAGATTCTCACCGGTTCAAAGCCGACGAATGCGATGGCTCCTGTGGGCTACTTCATCTACCGCGACACCTTACTCTTCGACGGTACTTATGCTGTCGAGGAGATCCGAGCGCTCGACAACTGGCGGCGACACGCCGAGCAAGCCGCAAGTCGGCCGCGCAGTCGCTATGCTGAGATTGTCAACGGTGCAGGTGGTGCTGACTCACTCCTGGCGATCCAGTCGGCTGGGGTTGCACGGGGCAAGGCAACGTGGCAGCCCCAGAACGTGTTCCTCGCGATCGCAAACTACGACCAGCCCACCTACAACCTACTCCTCGTGACCAGCGCGTACTTCTTGCAGTGCATACAGGCTACTGGGCTGGCGGCGCTTGCAGCGTCGGCAGTTGGGAACGCAGACTGGGCGCGGGCCGCCGTGCGATCAAACGCGATGATCGTGCCGTATGGAGGCAGCTACAGCGTTGGCCTCTTTGACAACACTGGTCAGCTGCCGACGTTCACGATGGTCTGACGGTTGATTGGTCGCCGTGGGCTGCGGACTTTGAGGTTCGTCAGCATCCATCACGCTTGGGGGGTGAGGTGAAATGAGTATAGGTTAACTGGTAGTTTGAGAATTGAAAAAATATTGATAGCTAGAATGCTAACTTAGCAAAGTTTCCAGCCAAGCGCGTCACTTTTGGAATAGATGCTCATTTGACCCTGTTAATCATTTTTAATCTCATGTGAAGCAAGCAATCGCTCTTTTAGGTGCAGTAAATAACTAGATCATCAGACAGGCTGCAATTTCGCCTATTGTGCGATCGCACAATAGGTTTTCCTCTCTTGATTGGGTGGGGGCGATCGCTTTGCGCCATCGTCTACCAGCTATATCCCATCTCTACAAGTTTCCTCTAAGAATTACTGCTAAAACGGTGTGGTATTGAAATTAAGTTCTTGCCAACCACTTGGAAAGTGCTAAATCTGCTAGTGATTCTAACGAATTAGAAATTTTACAAGCATCCCGCAAGTTGCTATACCAGTTAATTGGAACAGGGATTAATGATTTATATGAAAGACTTTGCATCAAATGAGGTCGTTTTTCTCGTGGCACAGCATCCCATTGGGATTGTAGCTTCATCTTGCCCAAGCCTTCCGGCACATGACCAACATCAGTAACAGAAGCACCGTCTGTCCATAATCTAATTCTGCCAATCACTTCTTTACTATTACCAAATAATGAACTTGGCACAGGCAACCACAGGAATATAATCAGCTTGCGAGTTTTAGATTGATAGCATAGTTCGGCTACTGGTTTAGCTTTAACTCTGCCATATCTAATAGTATTCCTACCTTCAATTTCTTCTTTGATTCGCTCATCAAAACTAAGAATTTTCTCTCTAAGTTTGATAATTGCTTGTTGTTCCTCCCCAGTGCAAGCACCAAGCCAATCTAAAAGTAATTGCGGTGGGTCTGGAATATTGCTTGATGTACTGCTAATATCAAGTTTCTGATAGGGAATCGGAATTGACCAAGTTTGATTAGTATCAGTATCTTGCAGTTGTAAGTGAAAGTCTTGATTAATCTGGGCAACAGTAACCTGTAAAAAATCAACTATCAACTTTGTGTGTTTGCGGTCAATTAGATTATGTTTGTGAAATGAGGGTGCGATCGCAAGTAAACGCACAGGCTGACTGTAATCAATTTGCTCTGGAAATGGTTTTTCGTCTAGTAAGTTGTCGTAGTAGCGAGTTAGTTGCTGGACAACATATCTATCTTCAGTATTTTTGAGTTCTAAAATTACTAATTGTCTCGTTTCGTTAAGTGCTAAGATATCGCAGATTTCGCCCTTAACAGCATATTGTCGTTTTAAAGGTTTTAAGCCTGATAATTGCTGTAGGTTATCCCAAACAAAATCTTCTAATGCTGCTTCTGATGCAAATTCCCAACTAGAACCTGTTTTACGTAGTGCTGCACCAGCTAACATATCTTCGTCACTGCAATATTACTTGAGTACTGAATATTATGGCATACTCGATGGCGCACCCACCCGTCGCAGACATTGCACCCAAAACTGTTTCTATAGAGTAGCGATATTTTTAGGTAAATAATTTAGCAACTACTTGCCACCTAAATCATTTCTGCTTTAATTTTCACTTTTTGAACCCAGTACCTAAATTCGTAATCTTCGTCATATTGGTACATCTCATAAAGCCCTTCAAGGCATTTTTCTAAACTTTCAAAATCTGTATCATTATCCTTGAAATCCTGCCATTCTCCGGTACCAGAAATCCAATATCCTAATTCTCGTCCTTCAAACTCAACACAGTAGACAATATAGCTGTCTTTGTTTGGAGAAGAACCAGAATATTTAGAAATTTTAGGAAAACCAAAAGAGTCTTTTAAAATATTAGCCATTGCATATCCTCATTATTTATATTAGAAAATTATCTCATTTTTCAGGAATAATCAGGTTATTACCCACATTACACACTAAATAGTCCATAAAGTTAGGGTGCAATGCCTACATCTGGCTGTGCCTACGCTCCTTTGTTTTCCTCACGGTGAGGAGCGATCGCACTAATCATTGAGCATCTATCGCCTGCTTATGAAGTAGTGCATGAGGCGGAAATCCTTCTCGTTTAAGTTGGTGTTCATTCATATAGTCGCTATCAAGGATGCCGTAACTTCTAGTCTTTTCCGCCATCTCCATCACAAATTCTCTATTGAAAACTACTCCAAAATAAGTACTGCCTTTAAACTTATTTCCAATCCATGTAGGGTCAATTACTTCCATTGCGTTATTAACTAACCAAGCATGAGGTACTGCAAAATCCAACTCATCATCAATAGCAAAGCCTTCACAGTAACTTAGTTGCGAATAGTCCCATAATGCCTTGTAACAATTTTCAAAGCAAGCTTTACGTTCACCTTTAAATAGTGATTTAACCTGAGTTACAAAAGGTTTACCATAATCCAAAACTAGCCTTTGTGTACTTTTGTATTGAAAGTCAGAACGTGTGTTAAGTTGATCAATTAAATCTGCTTGTTTTTTTAATATTGTCAACAGACGGTCTAAGTTACTGCTCATTATTTAAATATTTCTTTGGTAATTCTTCAGTCTACTTATTTTTAATATTTAGATATTAAACCACCAATACTTATGTAATCCTCTCATTTTTGAATTTGCATTGCTATGTTCATCCGCCCATGTTAGTGTACTATCATCACCGCAAACATAACCAGAACCACCAAATTTATTCTGACCCTCATCTATTATTTCCATCATTACTTTAATAATTGTTCTTTCACTTACAGAAATTTCGTAATTTTCTAAGAGCAAATTTTTAATATCTTTAGCGCAAACACCATCAAAAAACCTTGGTTTTTCATTAATAATATTAATAATTAGAGTTTTTAATTGTTTTACTTTCATTGTTTCACAAAAATATCTTCAGATTTTTATTTTATATACAGCACTTCCGCCTGCTATGAGGTACGCACACAGTCTCAAAAGTTAGGAAAGGAAAGGGATATGGGTAAAATTGTGCTTCATAATAGCCGGAAGTGCTGTATAAATCATTGTATTAAAACAAATCATTCTATAGGTTTTAGCCAACCAATAAATTTTTCATAATGAAATTGCTTATCTTCACAGTTAGCAATTCTAACAATATCTTCTTGATGATGAGGAAAAGAGAATGAGCCAAAATATCCTTCTTTTAGCGAACCATCTTTTAATAATACAAAATAAGTTCCATTGTCTTCTGGTAGCCCTTCAATTAGTTCAAACTTTAATATTCTATTTGGCATTTTAATTTACCTTAAACGAATCGCTAAAATCTTTTTGTTCTAACTGTCTGAGTTTTTCTAACTTCCGATTTAAGAGTGAAGCATCAGTTTCTGGTTCACCATTGTCATCAGTTTTGCGTTCCTCGTCCAGCCATTCCAACAGTTCGGCTTTTGGACGAAATGACATTATAGGGCGCTTCTGGTTGTAATTTTCTTGAGCTTGGTAAAGTGCATCACGATTGGCTTCATTCCATCGCTGCTGAGAAGATTTTTCTTTTCCATTATCAGTAATTTCTGGCATTATCTCAATTTTGAGATAGCCTCCTTTACTCTTAAATTGCCAATTATTATTGTAATAATCGAAGTGTTTTTTAGCTCCTTTTTCTGTTTTCCATCGCTTGCACAAATGGAAACTTTTATTGATAAAAGCATATTCAAGATTAGAGTCAAATGTGTATAGCCAACCCAAAGGCTTATCTTCTCTGCTATAACAACGGTATCCGTAGTACATACATATAAGGTTCATCACAGACCTAAACTTTTCTTCAGTAACTTTGATAAAAGTACTTCTCTCACAGCTAACTTAATTTCATCTGCTGTCTTAGCAATTGGGTTATAGTCTGGTGGTAATTCAAAAAACTCAGATGCCCAATAGCTGTTTTTGGTTTCTCGCTCGTACTTTTCTACTTCTTTGTAGGAACCAATGCAAATTTTCTCTTCTGTAAAGTACAGTCTGACTTTTCCCTCTTCATTTGGCTCAAACATAAAACTTAACCTCAATTGATTAAATAACTGAACTTTTAGCTTGTAGGTTCGTGTTCGCTGACATATTTTTTGATAATTTGCTCAATTTCTGATTCCATAGCATCCATTTGACCATCAACATCAGCATACCAGCCGTATTGATTAAGTGCAGCGATCGCAGCTTTGACAGTATCATTCACTGCTTGTTTTCTCCTACCTTCAGATGATGCTAAATAAGCCTGTCGTTCTGCTTCCTTCTGCCGCTCAAGAGTTTCAATTTTTATTAAGATTGGTTGTATTTTATCTAGATTCCAAAGGTAACTAGGTTCTACAGCACCAATTTCTTTGCCATCAGATGTATAGCGCTTTCCATTAGAGAGAGTTACTTGTCCAGTCGGGGTAATGCGTTCAATTACCTCTATTTCAGCTTTAGTACCTATACGTACACTGTCATAGTAACAAATTCCTACTTTATCCCCTGGTTTTAGTTCTAACGTGTTCATGTTTTTTTATTAAAAAATAAACTCAATTGATGGTGAAATATTTACCGCACGTTCACCACCACCTCTAAGACCGAAAGCACCACGACCCGAAGGGAGATAGTCACCAGTTTTATAAATCACATCTTTAGCCCCAGCCATTGCTGCAATTTCTTGACTTTGGTTTTTAATGAGAGTTTGTAGTCTCCAAGTATCTATACCTGGAACACGAGCTAAAAATGTTTTTGTTGATTGTGAAACTCGATTTAGTACACCCATCTCTACATAAATTTTGATTGCAGTTTCTAGAGATGCTCTCTCTTCATTAGTCATAAAATTATTGCTCATAACATCAAACTTAATTCCAGTAATGCCTCTGTTTGTGTTAACAATCTGTCTGTGTACGGCGATCGCCAACAAACCCCCGGCTGTTGTGGGTTGTCTTCCTTACACCATCCGGCATCACGTAGCTTTTTTGCTTCAGCGTCACGTTGAATAATCCGTGCCATAATTTCTCTGGACTGTGCAAGCGTATCCACCCGCCGCAGGTTACTTTTATAGTGGTTTCTTTGAAACGGAGTTGCCCCGCTTCTATCTTCAATTAACCACCCCGAACTTGTGTTACTCCGTCCGGGTATACCGTTGGAATAGTAAGTATTGCGGACATAAAACCTACCATCAGGAGTAAGATATTCACCTGCTTCGATACGTTGCAGTTTCATGATGGTTTTAATGGGGATAGTCAGAATGTGTAATCGCTTACTCTTAATATTTTACATAGTAAACTATGTATTTACAAGCTGACAAAATTGTATTCATGGCAATCGCGGTTGAGTTGAAAGACCCAACCGCCTGTTACTTCTTGAATTGTTACTGCACCGATGTAGTGGCGGATGTGCATTGCGGTGTTGATATTGCCCCAGATGGGGCTTGACATCGTTGCATTGTTTTGCAGGTATGCACCACTATCATTTTTGATGACATAAGGGTAAGCAGTATACATAACTTTTTTATTAACTTTCTATTTCTTGGAATAATACCGTTTTTGTTGGGTAAGATGATGCGTAGTTTACCGCCGTAGGCATCGCAGCCCTTTAATTAAGGCGTTCTGCAATAATCTCTATGATTTTTGCTATTCCTTCGGGGCTGGCATCCTCTGAAGGCATAACAGTTATCAAAGATAGACAATGGCGATTCAGCACTGTCTTTGCATGATATGGAAGAGTAGCATAAGTGCATCCATTTAGTTCTGTCTTAACTTCTAGTCCGCTCAAAATTAATTGATTACTGTAAAAATCGACAATTGCTTTTAACCTTTGTTTGCCATCAATAACTTTGTATGTATGATATGACTTTTCATAGATAACAATTGGCATTACAGGAAAATTAATAATAAAAGATTCAATTAACTGGGATTTTTTAACATCATCCCAATCCACAGCAGATTGACTATAATTATCAATCCTCATGTAATTAGGATTAGACCTAATTTTTTCAACTAAGGCTGGTAGCTTTATCCTGTCAATTTCTTGAATTAATCTGTCTTGACTAGATTCATATTTGGCATTAATTTCATCGTCAGAGTTCATTCTTTTCCACCCATTACTAGAACTGGCTCAATCCAAACTAGTTTTCTTTGCTGTCTGCCTTCGCCATAAGGTTGATTACGTAAAAAGCCTCTGCGCCAATGGACGCTCTTAGTACCATGTGTACCGCTACTGCCTTCACTACTTTTCGTTCCTTCACGCTTGAGTCGATATCCAAGTCCAAGCCAAAGTGGTTGATAAAAATCTTGCGCTTGCGCTTTGCCAAAACCCCTATTCACCCTGACTAGTTCGCTGGTTGTATCTACAAGTTCAGGGCGGCACTCCATTATCAAAATTAATCGTAGAAAAATTGATTGTAGATATTGATTAAAATCTGTAACTACTTGGGGATTGAAATCTTGAGTGTCAGTATATGTAAATTTTTTTAAGTTATCGCTAATTTTCAATCTGCGGCAAAAAACGGTATCCCTATCTATTGCAGCCCAATAAAGTAAGTCCTCAGATGTATCACAATGCCAAAAAATTGTATCAATACTACGTTTTTCTGGGGAAAGAATTACACCCTTGGGCAACATAAAAAATCCTGTTTTCATTGCCCACTGCAAATTTTCAACTTCAATATCTAAATGTGATTGCATCAATGCGCTTAATAAATCATTATTTACCCAATAAGCAGGGCATTTGGCTTGCCCTACTTTAAAAAGCGTGTAGAGGGTAATATACCTTGAATCCTTGGGGTTAGTTCTTAGTTGGCGCAGTAGCTTTTGTTCCTCCGAAGAGTAATAAAATTCTGCAACAATACCGCACATCTTTTCATAGCTTTCGTAACCATCTACATGAACAACGGGACGAATAACAATTTCATTAAACCAACCTCTAGGTTTTTTAGTCATGTTTTGCTTTTAGCACCAAGATATACAAATTGCGCTTTTAATTAAAAAATATATGCTTAGTAAAATTATATATTAGCTAAATTATATTCATTACAATATCTTTAATAATTAGATAATTGACTAACAGAAATAATAAAAATTGTGCAAATTGATAATTTGAATTTAAGTACCCAGCTTGAAAAGTAAAAACCCATCCACATACCAACATTAAAATTGATATAAATATTGATTGTTGGATATAAAACTTTAAAGCAGAACCGTTGAGTTTACTATTGCGTGGAAGCCAAACTGTAGTAAAAATTAAGTAAGCTATACTGACAATTATATAAAAAATACCCAACAGAGAGGGTGGATTTTTACCGAAAGTAACCTGAGCTAAATACAGCATCTCTTAAAAATCCTCTAATCTATATCCATAAAAATGAGCCTACGTGTTACGCCGCTCGTCTCGAAAACTCTTCACGATGCCATTGTAGAGAATCAAGTCTAGGATAATACTGCTGCTGACTGGGTAAGATAATGCGATCGCCCCTAAATTCTCGCATCGGCTTGGCGTTGGGTGAATCTTCCCGCAGGTTGTCAGCAACAATAATGGTGTAATCGTCGTTGATAGTAAACCAAAAGCGGTCAAATGCCCAGTGATGATTTTTGCACAGTGACAGCCCGTTATTGATGCGGTCGTCGTAGAACTGGGAGAATGGTTTGATGTGTGAGCCGTCAACGATATTCTGAGCATTAATATCGAGTATCTGTAACCCGCAAAACGCGCAGCGTTGGTTGTAAGTTGAAACTACAATTTTGCGAAAAGCACCATCTCGCACAATTACAGCTTGCTCATCTTCTAATTCCTCTGGTTGGTAGACCTTACCACCGGAGCGTTGCAACTGGTCTTGTAGTTCAGCAAAGGCATTAACTTGCAATAATGACTCTATATCCTGTGTACGCTCGTTAAACCACGAATTAATGAGTGTGTGGGTTAGTACAGTGCGATGGCTCTCGTTTTGCAGCAGTGACCAGAGTTCATCATCAAGGTAGGCGTACTCAACTGCCTGCCGAATAGCCCCAGGAGTAACAATTTTTGCTTTAGATGTAACCGTTAATTCAAATCCGAGATTGGGTTGGAAATGCCAAAAGCCATCGCTTCTAAGGTAAAAAAACGGTTGCCCAATATCTGGTTTGCGTACTGGCTCCAGGTGACTCCAAAGTTTAAGAAATGTGGCAATGAGTTCAGCCGATAAAGGAATTTGGTTTCGCCTAATCTCCCCCTGGCTTATCAGCTCGATAATTGACAGCAGCAAAATGGGTTTATTCGGTGCAACCCCACTAGAACGGGATACCCTGAGATTGGCAAACTTATTGACGTAGTAGGCGAGATTTTTCGTCATTATTCACATAACTGTATAGGTCGTTTGCCATCTGCCACAAATTCTTACTGATTTACTCAACTAGAGCTAGAGCAATTTTATCGTTTAAAATAACCGCTTTAGCAGTAGTTATAGGTGTATAAGGCATTACATCTTTGCAATAAAACAGTGGGTGGCCGGGATGCAAGTTATATGTCACTCGCTGGTAGCCTAATCCTATGAGCGATCGCACTGCGTTATCAGTCAGCTTATCCCACTCTAAAGACTGCAAAATACCCACAACATAGGCGTGGACATTTTTGCGCCCTTGAGCGATCGCACGTTCTCGTCCCTTGCGCTCAACTTCAAACACGGCATCGGTTAGTTGACACAGCCCAGCATGACTAAGCAGCGACCCGCTTTTTCCCCCTTGCTTGAGTGAAAAGACGTGGTAATGCAGGTTGAAGTAAACCGCTACACGCTGACCGTAGTATGCGGCTGGGTGAATTGTGCTAAATGGATACCGATGAGTCATGATGAGCGTGCAGCTACAACCTGCATAGTTTACAACAAACCATTAGCTAACTAATACTGATAACCGTAATATAACCGAGGTGTTTTTAGTTACTCAAAAGCTAGGCTGTAGCCGAAAATAATGAGTATCTAAAAATACAATGATCGAGTCAAAGTTTTTGGCAATTGACCCGAAGCTAGAGGATTACTGGCGGGCAATTATATTGTTTGGTAAAAACGTTGCTTGTTATAAATTTGCGTTGGCAAAGTCATTGTTAGAATTAGCACTACAGGGTAAAACTACTATCACCTTGGAAGAGTTAGCAGAACCGTATTCACGTTATGTAGTTGAACACATACAGAAGTGTGATACGCAACATCAAAAAACTGACCGCCCGTATCCTTTTATTGAGGCGTGCCGACAGTTTAAAGCGGGTGCGATCGCACGGAACGAATTGCTTGAGATAACGAGGAACAAAGGATTTGATGTGGTGTTGGGTGCGTTCCACAATGTTGGATCTGGACAAGTACCCGTAAGCTTTTACGACAAGCCCAGGAAGCGCAAAGAGATTATTGTTAAGGATGAATTATTTAAGTTATTAGAAACTGAGCAATTTCATAACTTATTGCCGGAAGTAGATGCAAGGTGGCAACTTGTAGAAACTGCTTGGGATTTAGATATTTCACGCAATCTCCTGACTGTAAACTACGACTCAGCCCAACAGTTGCTATTTACGTTTGGCGAAGGCAAGCGGCGGGTAGATATTACCTCATGCCGGAATGCCCTCAACGGCTATCAAAAAGGTAAGTGCTTTTACTCATTTGCAGATATTTCGATTGAGGCACGTTCTAAAAACCTAACTGATGTAGACCATTTCTTTCCTCACTCTTTGAACGAATTTATACCAAACATCGATGGTGTATGGAATTTGGTGCTGTCATCCACAGAATGTAACCGAGGCGAAGGGGGAAAATTTGATAGGCTCCCTGACACCAAATATTTAGAACGCCTGTACAATCGCAACGAATTTTTGATTACCAGCAACCATCCTCTACGCGAAACGCTTATTCAACAAACGGGTAACACGGAAGAAAAACGGCACTATTTTTTGCAGTCCATGTACAATACAGCACAAACACTTTCAGGAACTGGACGTAATGATGGCTGGAAATCAAAGTTTGAATATCCGGTAACGTTCTAAAATAACAGATGCAACGTCTGGGTTCCAAAAAAATATGCGCGAATATCGCTGCACCCGTAATGCTCTCTATGCTCATGACTGCACTGGGCGCGATGACCTTAGAGAACGCCAGGGGCATTTCATCTGGGCAATCAACGAAGAAGCTGCATGGCAAGAAATGGCGCGGCGGTATCCAGAGGAAACCGCAGAGGGGTTTAGTGTCCAGGAGTGGGAAAGTTTTGACGTTAAGGTGGTGGAAGTGAGGCGAGATGAAAATGGAAACATTATTGAGTAGCCAAAACTTGAGTTGCTGTTATACAAATGCCAATGCGATGCCACCGGTTCATGGCGGGTACGCCATCGCTATTTAATTTCCTTAGCTAAATCTATCCAAGCCTCAATACCTTTTGTAGTAGGTGTGCCGCTTATAGTAAACGTGCAGATACTACGGCTATGACTATCGCTATAGCTAATGTGAATCGGTCGCTCGATACCATAGTAGTACAGCCTATCAAATGGCAAGCGTGCATCTAAAATCCAGTCAACAACCTTATTGCTCGATACATTCGCAATCCGAAAATCGCAAGCGGCTCCCAAGCGATCGCAGTAGTATTTTCCATTGCGGTTAACTTCGTATGCCATGTGTTGGTCAAGATTTGGGGCAACCCGTCCATTTTTTAAGCCTGTTACAGGATCTTTCTGCTCCAAAAAACGTTTCAAGTCTTTGGAGCAGAAACCATAAGTAAGTTGAAATTGCTCTCGACCAAAATGGTTAATAATAGGGTCAATAATATGATTGCAGAGATTTTGCAAAGCATCTATACTATCGGAGTTTGTAGGAAACGGATTAATCTGCTTGGTGTACTTTTGATAAGTGTTAGTGCAAGTGCAAAAATCGATAAGGCTTAAATACTGTCCCAACAAAAGATTTTGAGATTCCATCATCAACCGCCAATACTACTAAAACATCAGTTATTTGTTAAAAAGATAAATTTCCTAAAATAGCTTTAACTACATAACAAAATTAGAATAAAATTGAATTAACATATATATTTTAAATTTAATGATTAGCTCATTACGGCTGCTAAATTTTAAAGCATTTGAGAATCAATTAGTTGAATTCAAATCGCTTACTCTACTCTCTGGTTATAATAGCACTGGTAAATCCTCTGTGTTGCAAGCACTATCACTGCTGCATCAATCTTACCAGCAAAATTTACTACAAAACACTGGCTTATTGCTCAATGGTAACTTGGTAAATATTGGTACAGCTAATGATGCTTTGTATGAAAATGCCAAACAAGACTACGTAGGATTTGAGCTTAGTTTAAAAAACGGAACTAAAGGAACATGGTACTTTAAATACAACTCATTAGAGAGAGAAGCAAATTTTTTAGAGAGTGGATTCAACTCTGTTGATGCCAATGTTTATCATTCAAGAATTTTTAGTAAAGAATTTCATCACCTTCAATCAGAACGTGCAACAGTTGCATCAGGAATCTTAAATTACCAAACGCGAAAGCTTAAACAAATTGGTGCGCTTGGTGAATATACAGCACATTTTCTCTACACTTATGGTAATCAACCAATCCCTATCGCCGAACTCGCTCACCCGCAAGCAAAATCAATAAATTTGATAGACCAAGTTGAGGCATGGATGGGAGAAATAAGTTCTGGTCTACGCCTCCAAGTTAACGCATATCTAGATATGGATTTGGTTAACTTAAAATTTAGTGAACATATTGGATACGGTATTACCTACGTTCTACCAATTATCGTAGCAATTCTAGCATCCAGTCCAGGTGCGTTAATTCTGATTGAACACCCAGAAACCGGACTCCATCTTCAAGCACAAACAAAGTTGGGTAAGCTGTTAGCACTGGCTGCTAACTGTGGTGTTCAAGTTGTGGTAGAAACTCATAGCGACCAGATTTTAAACAGCATTCGTCTTGCTGTGCATGGTGGTAAAATTGAGCCTGAAGATGTGCAGTTACATTACTTTCAACGTCAAGAAAACCAAGGTCAAGCTTTTATTAAAGTTGTGTCACCACGCATTGATAAAGACGGCAGAATTGACCGATGGCCTGATGGGTTCTTCGATGAATGGGAAAACAGTTTAATAGTTTTATTAGAACCTGTAAAACCATAACTTGCTTCTGGCAGTGCTACGCTCATCGATGAATGTTCCCGCATCATCTACCAGTAGTAAATTAGATGCTAGAATGTAGTAACCATTATCACGTAATTAATATTATGAACGATTTTACACAAACAATTTTGCTTAGACAAGAAGCTCAAGCAAATTTAGATAATTTAGTTAACAATTTACAAACAATACAATCTTTATTACAAAAAGGTCAAAGCCCAAGAATAGAAAATATCATTAAAGAATCAATATATCTTATTGAAAAAATGATGCCAAATCTAGCATTTGATAATGCTTTGAAATTGACTTATTTAGTTAGATTCTTAGTGAATTGTCTATTGAATTTAGAAACAATCAGCAGTGATACAGATAAAATCGATCAGACTATTCAAGAAATTACTATTTGGCATGATACCGTTATCACAATATTCCAATCCAACTAATATATTTAATAAATAGAGATGCACATTAACGTTTAATATCAATAAACACGTAAATGTGTGTAGCGATGCCTATGCTCATCCGGCAGTTCTATTACACTTCCAACTCTCGTAGCAATGCCTCATTTATCCTTTGTGCCTCTTCTCCACTAGTTTCTACCACATCAAAACCTTCTTTGACTGCTGCTTGTACTCTAGGCGGTAGTGCTTCAAATTTATCGTTGTTGAGTATGGAAATGCGGCAACCAATGTAGGGCATAAAGTCAACAAATGGCTGCATTCCCGATTTAATCAAAAGTTTTGATAACAACGTAATGGGATGGTAGGGTTTATCGTTGTCTGAAGTGCTGTTAATTTCCGATGCAAAGTAACCACACAGCCAACTGAGGCTATCAATATCTCCCTGAAATGCTGCTAAAATACCTGTCACTACTTGTTGATTGAGCTTAACAGGCAGGTTGTCAAAAATTTGGTCTAAGGCTTCTGGGTGTCGCTTGTGGCAATAACGCACCGCCGATTCAACAAGTTTATCGATTTTGGTGGGTTGGCGTTGTCCAAATCCTTTGCCAGACATGGTAGTTGATGTATTGAATACAGGGATTTTAGCAGGGTTTGGCGGTTGTGAGGTGGCGATCGCCATGCATCCTCTAAGAATGGCGCACTTCAACAGTTATTTCCGTGGAAATGCGATCGCCTGACGATGCCAGAGGTGATTGCTTTACAATTACTCCAAATGACATTTTGGGGAAAAAATGAAGCAAGATGACCGCTATACACTGGCCACTGGGGAATTAGGCGCACATCGGCTTTCAATCCTCAACACAATTCACAAACCCTACACTGAATTTTTATTGCAGCGATTTGGGCTTGAGCCAGGAATGGTAGTAGCTGACATTGGTTGCGGTACGGGGAATGTTTCTAACTGGCTGGCTCAACAAGTTGGCTATAGTGGCTGGGTCTTTGCCCGGATTTCTCACAAAGCTTGAAGAAACAGGGGTCAAAAACTGCCAAAATGCATATTGCACAACAATTTCAGCAGTTTGAAGTATGACCCCAAATAAAAACGATTGTATACCAGAACAGTTTATATTTGAACAAGTAAAGTCATGTCCAGTTGTAGTTAATTTCAATAGTGAGCCTGTAACATCTGATGCAGGATTAACATTAATTGCGGAACTAGATAGAAAAAGAGAAATAACATCACGGCTGGCAGCATGTTTTAAAGATTACCGAGAGCCAAACAAAATTATGCATCCAGTTAATGGCTTAATTGCACAAAGAATATATGGCTTAATCATGGGCTATGAAGATGTAAATGACCATGAAACTCTACGCCATGATGGAATATTCGCACTGGCAGTAGGAAAAGCAATTAATTTAGAACAAGAACCAATTACTCTGGCCGGAAAAAGTACCTTAAATCGGATCGAGCATTGTCCAGAAGATATCTCTTCAAGAGCAGATAGTCGATATCACCGTATTGAACATGATGCATCAGCCATAGAAACACTCCTAGTTGAGCTATTTTTAGAATCTTATCGAAAGCCGCCACGACAGATAACTTTAGATTTAGATGTTACCGATGACCCCGTACATGGTAATCAAGAAAAAATATTTTTTAATCCTTATTATCGAGGGTATTGTTATGCGCCACTTTATATTTTCTGCGGGAAACATTTACTTGCGGCAAAGCTTCGTGCGTCTAATGTTGACCCTGCGGAAGGAGGATTAGGAGAATTACAAAGAGTAATAAAAATAATCCGCTCACGATGGAAAGAGGTGAAAATTATTATTCGTGGGGATAGTGCTTATTCGAGAGAAGATATAATGAGTTGGTGTGAATCTCAAACTGAAATTTATTATGTATTGGGACTCGCTCAAAATAATAGGCTACTCCAGCTATCTCAATCAATTCAGTATCGCGCATCCCAAGAATATTCAGGAAAAATTAAACATATAGTCGAGTTTTTTGAAACCTTATTTCCTCCATCACCAGATTTAAAGAACGACGCAGCAATATTTGTTGATAACTCAGTTTGGTATTGCTCTCTTGACTACCAAACTCTAGATAGTTGGAGCCGTCATCGTCGTGTTGTCGCCAAAGTTGAATATAGCCATAAAGAAGTTGATACTCGCTTTGTAGTCACTTCGCTCCCTGTTAATAAAATCCCGCCAGGGCGACTTTATACTCAAAAGTACTGCCCGCGCGGGAATATGGAAAATTGTTTAAAAGAACAAAAGCTCGGGTTACATAGTGATAGAACAAGTACCCATACGTTTGAAGGAAATCAATTACGTTTGTGGTTTGCGTCTATTGCTTATATTTTGATGAATGCTCTACGAGAACAATGTTTAGCAAAGACGGAATTTAAAAATGCAACTGTTGAGACTATACGCACAAAATTATTGAAGCTAGGAGCCGTCATTACTATCAGGAAACGACGAATTTTAATCGCAATTAGTAGTGCCTGCCCTTATAAAGAGATTTTCGCAATGGTTTATAAGAGTTTATCTCAATTACCTTGCCCTGGCTGATAATGACCTAATTTAATTCATAAGTAATAACTGATTTTTATTTTTAATAGCTGGTTTTTAGGGTTATTTTACTTGGTTTAAACCCATAAATTGGCATATCAATTTTTATTATTAGAAGTTAGTTTTATCAGTATTTATTATTTTTGATGTATTGTATGTATCTTGAATGGGGTCGGTCTTTACTTGGAGTTGCCCACGTTCTGGAGGTATTTTGATGATGTATTAATTTAATCATCTTAAATTTGACTAATCCAAGCATTTTTTTCTCACTTGTGAGAAATCCAGGTTTGGTGTAGATATCAGTGCCGAACAACTAGAGCTTGCACAACAGAATGCAGAGGTTCAGGGTTTAAGCAATGTCACATTTTCCCTTGGCAGTGCCTACGATACAGGATTACCTAAAGAATCTTTTGATTTGGTTTACTGTCGCTTTTTGCTAATGCACCTAACTCATCCTGCTGATGCACTAGACCAAATGCGATCGCTTCTTAAGCCTGGGGGAATATTAGTTTGCGAGGAAGCAGACTTTAGCTGTGCCTTTTGTGATCCGCCGTCCCCAGCTTATGAGCGTTGTTTTGAGCTTTTCTTAGCTATCAGCGACGTTCGTGGTCAGCATTTTCGTCTTGGAGCTACTTTATACCGAGTTTTTCAGGATGTTGGGTTAGCTAACCCAGAAGTTTGTTTGGTTCAACCTGTCGTATTGCGTAAGGATAACAAGCGTCTAATCGATTTGTCACTGTTCGAGGTAGTTGATGCTCTCATCGAAGCTGGAATAACAACACCAGAGGAGATTGACCAGACAATTACCCAAATCAGAGCGTTAGCGGCTGATGAAAAAACAGTGTTTGGTATCCCTCGTGTCACACAAGTCTGGGCAAGAAAATAAATAATTAATATTGATTATCCATCCCTAACTTCGAGTTGATAAATCCTCATTGATGGGTGTTCGTCCATCATCCGCCAGTAATAGCCCTGGGGCGGCTGCATTGTCCTACCACCACAGCGATACAAGAATATTGGCTCACCCCGACGCATCACTTTTTTTACCACCTGCTCTAAACTGGGGTCTGGGTTGTTGCTGTTATACCAGACAAGGTATGACTTTCCAGAATACCCAGCATTCAGCAGACTTGCAAATAGCCATTCCATCAGCGATTGAATTTGCTCTTGGCTAACGCCGCAGCCTTGTTGCCCGTAGCTATCAATGGTGGGTTGGGCTGGTTTGGGTTTGAGAAAGTTCAAGATTTTCATGATGTTGGGGGACGCAACTATTAATAGGGTTCCCATTTGATTGATTGGGGCGTAGTTTATCGCCGTAGGTCTTACCCTGAGCCTGCGCCGTACCCCGGAGGGGAAGCAAGCTACGCGGAGCGTCTCTAAGAGTTGGGCATCGCTATGCATCCTCGCTTGATTGGGGCGATCGCAGCCCGCTTTTATCGCTGCTCTCAAAAATTGGTAGAGTTAGCAAGATTACCCAACGGCTTTGGGGAGTATCGTCGGCAATGCCAATAAAAAGAAAACGCTACGCAAACAATTACTGGAGTTTAGACTAAAAGCGATATGAGAGAACGCAAATCAAAAGGAATTAGAGGTTAAAAATATTATCTTGTCAGCCTTAAAGCATCCTGACCTTTAACAATTATTGTGTAGTATACCTGCTCAGAAAATAATACAATAATGATAATCATGAAAAGGGTGGGAGAGAAACGAGCGACGCTCGTTTCTCTCCCACCCCCCTTATTCGATTATCATTATCATATAATAAGCAAGAAGAAAAGGGGTGTCTGATTGAATACAGGCCCCCTTTTGGCAGAAGCTGAGAAACGAACTACCATTACTCAGATGCCAAGATGAAACGTGCCAGATTAGAAGAATTCCGTCAAGCAGTCTACAAATATTTAGGCAGAGCACACGATGCAACTTTTGAGTTGACAGATGCCATATTGCTAACTAGAAATGTTTATTGCCTAGCAGAATTGTCCCTATCGCCAGTATTTAGAAGGAAGTGGCCAAGTATCTATGAGGCACTACAAGATAGTAGGCCACAGCGACAGAAATTGATGCAGCTATATATCAAACAAATCCCCGCAGAGGGACGACCATTGTTAGCAGGAGATCACACAAACTGGTCACGCCCAGATGCCGTCAGGTTGCAAGAGCGAACTTATGAGCATAGTGGCACATCCATAGCAGGAAATAAACCGATTACCATTGGTCAAGGATATAGCACAATTGCCTGGATACCTGAAAATGAGGGAAGTTGGGCATTACCATTAAGACATGAACGGATCACAAGTGCCGAAAGTCCTATTGGGAAAGCAATTTGGCAACTCAAACAGGTGTGTAAATATTTGCCTACCAGACCGATTTCAGTTTGGGATAGTGAATATGGTTGTGCGCCTTTTATCTTAAAAACTGCGAATATTCCAGCAGATATTCTCGTTCGGTTGCGTTCAAATCTGTGTTTATGGGGTGAACCAAAAGCTTATTCGGGAAAGGGGCGACCTAAAAAGCATGGTGATAAATTTAAACTGAATGAGCCCACAACATGGAATGAAGCAACATCTGTATTAGAAATAAATGACCCAAAATTAGGACGTGTGCGTGTGAGCTTGTGGAAAGATTTACACTTCCGTCAGGCTGCTACACGTCCAATGTTAATCATCAGAGTTGAACGTCTGGACGCGCAAGGTAACATGAGAGTGTCCAAACCTTTGTGGTTGGCTTGGGTAGGAGAAGAAATGCCACCCTTAGAAGAAGTTTGGTGTCTTTACTTGCGTCGCTTTACCATTGACCACTGGTATCGCTTTTTGAAGCAGCGTCTACATTGGACTGTACCAAACTTTGGTACTCCTAAGCAAAGTGAACGGTGGAGTGACCTCATGCCTCTGATGACTTGGGAATTGTGGTTAGCCCGCGATATCGTTACTGACAATCCTTTACCTTGGCA
This sequence comes from Nostoc sp. KVJ3, assembly GCF_026127265.1. GTDB lineage: Bacteria > Cyanobacteriota > Cyanobacteriia > Cyanobacteriales > Nostocaceae > Nostoc. The sequence continues at coordinate 39,877 of NZ_WWFG01000007.1, read as the reverse complement.
GAAGTCTCTAGATAAATTGACCCCTGGAAGAGTTGCTCAAGCTATAGGTGGAGTTTTTGCGGCCATTGGTACTCCCACCTCTGCACCCAAACCTCGCGGAAAGTCTCCCGGTTGGCAACAAGGAAAGAAGCGTCACCGTAAAAACCGATGTCCCATTGTTAAAAAAACAGTAGCACGACCACCTAAAGAACCATCTGTTGCTGTTTAATACCCAAGATTCTTCATACTTTTGCTAAGTCTCTGATTAACTCAGCCCTGCTGGGTCATTTTCCATTGCTTAGTCTAAACTCCAGCAATTAGGATTTATGAGATATTTACGTCATCTGGTGCTGAGTATATGTAGTTGCATGGTATTACTGAGGGCGACTGCAATGCCCTGTTTTGCGGCTGAGAAAATTATTTTTCGCTATGGTGTATTTGAAGAATCCCTACCTGTTGCTGATTTACGTAAGTATGCACAAAAGCAAGAAGTTTCTTCTGATTTGCAATTTTTTCTCAAATTTTTCAGTCGGGAAGAACAATTTGAGTTTCATCAGGCGCTACAAGTAAAAGCATCTCTTGATATTGGGGCTTTGGATAAGCTGTTAAATACAGAACTAGCTAAAGAAATTCTATCTGCGGTTTCCCAAGGTATCGCCCGTCGTGACCAAGCCGGGGTACAAGCACTAGACGCGGCTGTGATCATCGGGGCGAATTCTCAAGAGGGTTTGGGGATCATCAGCTTTCTTGAAGCATATCCTAGTCAAAGACTAGTTATTAATGTTCCAGCAGTGTTCAAAATAGCAAGTAAGTTAAATCTATCTCCTATTGAAATACCACCTAAAGATAACTTAAGTTCTACACCTTTATGGCAACTTGAAGTTCAATATCAGCAATTTGCTACTCAAGGAAAGCAATTCCAGGCTTGCTTGTTTGGGGATTCTGTAACTGCCGAAATGGGTAATACTCTGGGGAAAGGTACTTTTAATTTTGCCTTAAATGGGATAAGCGGGATTTCACTTGTTGAACAACTAAAACTTCTCATTCCAACTAAAATTAAATGCGAAAAAGCTGTGATTGCGATTGGAGGGAATGATGCCTGGTATGGATTAAGTGATTCCTTATTTGCGAACAAACTCCAAGATTCAATTTCCTTAGTGCGAAGCCTTGGGAGTAATCAAATATTCTTAATTCCCGCTTTTTACTCAACAGTTACCGCTAGTAAAGATCCAAGTATTTCCGCAACAAATCTTCGGGTAGAGCAAATCAATACTGTGATGAATCAAGTTGCAATTAAAAATCATATACCATTGGAACTACAAGAGGTTCAATCATTAAATGAGAATCAGGCTTTGAAAGATGATTTAAGTTCAGAAGATGGCGCTCATTTAAATAATGAGGGAATAAATATTTATCGGCAGGCTTTATTAAAGATTCTAGGTAAATAACGAGATTTGATTAACACTACTCGCGTTCGCTTGATTGGGGCGATGCCAACGGCTGCAAACTACGCAGTATTAACTTTTTTTCCTCTAAGAAACCAGTGCGATCGCCTGCGTGCTTCGCGCCATTGCTCGAAGTTTCCTCTAAGAATTTGGGAGCGCAATCCCCGCTTGAGCGCGATTGGTAAACTACGCATCCTTAACTTTTCCTCTCTTGATTAGCGATCGCCATGCATCCTCTAAGAATTAGGTGGGGCGATCGCTAATCAAATTACTTTACCTAATACTGCCTCCAAACGAGTGGTAAATTCTGAGGAGCGATCGCAAGTCAGAATCAACTGCTCAATTGCCCGTGTCATTGCAACATACAATAGTCGTGCTTCTTCTTCTGGTGTGTTGTATTGATGGGGCATATAACTGTAACGACCTGCAATACTAATCGCTCAAACCTGCAATCAAGACATTTTCAAACCAGGATTATTTGCAACTATAATTACGCTTCAGCCAGGATTATTTGCAACTGAGCCAGGATTAAATGCAACCAACCTGCAATCATCGGTTTCAGCCAGGATTATTTGCAACTATAAATACTTCCATTTTCCCAATCGTTTTCAATCCACTCAGAGCGGCAGCCCCGCCGCCAGCATTTGTTCCTGCAACTCACGCGATCGCGCTGGGTCAAGTTGTCCGCGAAACAGCAATTTAATTTCAGCAGGTTTAGCATTAAACTGTTCTGCCAAGCTCCTCACGTCATAACCATGACGGGTTAAGGTGGGTTCTAAGTCGTCAATTTGCTTAGATAAAACGGATTCAATAATCGCCGTAGTAACAGGTTTTTCCCCAAAGAGGTATGCAGCCTCGAAAGCGAGTGTCAAATGTTGCTCGATTTGCAGTGGTGTCCTCAAGCGCATGGCAAGTAGCTCAATGGCTTCCGCCGACAAGATATCACTTATTTGAGTATCTTCAACAATGCATTTAGATACTAACCATTCAATATATTCTCGCTGGCTACCAACAATACCCTCCAAAGAGAAGACCGTTGCTCGATATCCAATTTCTTCCATAGTTGGACGGCGTAAATCATTTTTCAGTTTGGGATGACCAGCTAATACCACTGAAAGTGTGCCACCACCATCTTCAACTACCTCAATTAAACGTTTGAGTCCCGTCAAAGTACTGTAATGTAAGTCGTGAGCCTCATCCACAAACAGCGCCACGGGCTTTTTACCTTTTCTAATCAGGTCGCGCAGTTCCCGTTCTCGTTTTTCGCCGTCTTTTGGGATTTTAATTTCTTTATCTGTGGATAAATCGTAGAATAAGGCAGCAATTAGTGTTGGTAGCGTCGCTCGGTCTTTATCCACAGAAAGGGACTTTGAGACTAGAATCTTACCTTCTTTTTCTAAAACCTCAAACAAACGTCGTAAAGTAGTCGTCTTCCCGCACCCGATAATTCCAGTTATGGCAACTAACTTCCCGGAATGGATGGCGGATTTAATATCCTTAAACATTTGTTTTTGGTGGTCTGTCTCGTAGTACCCAGCCTTGGGAAACTCCTTAATCAAACGAAAGTGTTCCATGACTTCAGTGAGCATTGTGTTCCCCTCCTTTATTTGAGTGGAAATATTGCCGCACTCGTTCAATAATCGCTTTTTTATTCAAAGTTTCAGCTAACAGTGCATCAATGAATGCCAACTGTTCGGTAGACAATTTAGCCAAAGGTTTAGCCAGATAATCGGAAATCGCCCTCTTAGCAAACAGTACAGTGGGATAAGTAAATTCTTGGTATGGGTCGGGGTCATTAAAAGGTGTGATGGTTGGCGTAAGTTCCTTGTACTTATCCACCAGAAATTGTAGATCCGCGTTTTTGTCTAAAGCTGTCCGTGGCAAGCCCAACTTTTTAGCTAAATCGGCAATTTTATCTGCCCGTTCTTCGGTTTTGGTTTTCTTGTGTTTGCGATAGCGATGTAGTGGGATGGGTCCATCAACTGGGTAAAATGGCCCGTAACGGCGATCGCTAAACTCAACGTATAGCTCGTTGTCAAATAAACCCCACCAAAGGACTACGGTTTCACCTGCCAAGTCTGGCTCTACCTCGTAAGCTACGCCCTCAATTGATACTCTGGCATCTGAACCAACCTTTCTACGTTGCGGTTCGCGGGCAAAGTTACAGAATCGCTCCCAACTACACATTGAACGTAAACCAGACTTGGGTATATTTCGCAACCAATCTTCTATCCGCGAATGTGGTTCTATGCGGTGTGGTTTGTCGTTGTAATGCAACAAATACTGGCGTAACCACAAGTTAGCTTCAACGTCGCTTTCCGGTTCATGAAAGTGATACAGAGTCTCGTGAGCTTCTTTGACCGTCCGAAACGGTCTTTCCACTTTACCCTTAGAGCGAGCTGTTACCCGACGACCATCTTTACCCGCAGGCATGTGGGTGACAAGATTGATTCTTAGGCAATCCATCACGTTTTGAAATACGTGGCTTTTAGCAATTGGTCCGTTGTCGGTGTAAATCATTTCTGGAATCCCATGAAAGGGAAATCCGTCAGTTGTTTTCACCGTCATCGCATTAAATAAGAAACGTAATGCAGCTTCAACATCCTCCCCATAAACACAGTGATATTCCTGGTAACATACGCCACTACGGTCATCAACAATGCTGTACAGCATCAGTAGTGGATTACCCTTACCCGGTTCCACCCATGATGGCTGTTTTACGTGTTTCAAATCGGATGGGCTGAGGTCGAAATGCCAACATTCATTGCTGTGATTCGCCTGAAAACGCACCGCAGGCGGTTGCCTAGTCATACGTTCAGTGTCGTATCCCCAGGTTTTCAAGTAATAATTAACAGTACTTCTGGTCAGTGCGCCTTTAGGCGGTTGGACAAAACCATCAGGTGTATCCATCCCAAATTCTTCCAACAGTTCAATCGCCCGTACTGTGGAGACATGTCGCCCTTTTTTGTTACTGGTACGGATTTTCATCGCCGCGATGACCTCGCAGTAACGTTCCATTTCTGAGAGTGAAAGCTTTCTGGGTGTCCCGCTATCTGAGCGGTTTATAGATTTTGGACGTGATGAATTACGCAACGCCCGATATAACGTATCAGTTGACACTCCATACAGTGCAGCTGTTTCTTCAATGAGAATTCGACGCTCTTGGCAACGACTAGGCAAACCGTCGAGGCGGTGGCGTAAATTGATGAGCGCCTCTGTCGGGATTTGCTTATGTACCATGTTAGGTCTTTATCTCTGCAATGTAGTTGTAGAGCGTTGGTTTGGAAATTCCCATCAACTTACATATTTCAATAATGGTGTGTTGTTTTTCGGTATAAAGCTTTACTGCTAATTGACGTTTAGCTGGGTCAAGGGCTTTTGGTCTTCCTCCCCTGTGACCGCGCTTACGCGCTGCGATTAGTCCAGCAGTTGTGCGTTCGCGGATTAGGTTGCGTTCAAATTCCGCCAATGCGCCAAATAAATGGAAAATCAACCTACCACTGTTGTTTGTGGTAGTAATGGATTCTTGTAAACTAGAAAGCCCAATTCCTCGCTGGCCTAAAGTTTCCATCGTTTCAATCAGGTCTTTGAGCGACCTTCCCAGGCGGTCGAGCCGCCATACCACCAAAACATCACCAGTTCGTGCTACCTCCAATGCTAGAGAGAGTCCAGGTCTTGCTGCTTTTGCACCGCTTATACGGTCGGAGTAAATTTTCTCGCAACCAGCAAGCTGCAAAGCATCCATTTGCAGGTTCAGATTTTGGTCATCTGTTGAAATTCGGGCATAGCCTATCAACATACTTTGAACCTCAACAAGTACATATACTCGTTACTTAACAGCGTATGTTGCCTTTGATATAATTACCGAGTTTCGTTACCAAACTTGATTCCGTTTCTGATTCGCAATCTGGGTGGTAATAACGGTTAAAAAAACGACCGTTTTCTTTACCTTATAGTTGCAGATAAACAAGCGGCTGAAATTTAAATAATGCGTGTTTGTAAATTAGGGCGTTTTTTGAGAAAACTGTCTTGCCTACAGTTTGACTGGACTTTCGGTTAGTTGCAATTAATCCTGGTTCAAACGGATGATTGCAGGTTGGTTGCATTTAATCCTGGTTCAGTTGCAATTAATCCTGGCTGAAGCGTAATTATAGTTGCAGTTAATCCTGGTTTGAAAATGTCTTGATTGCAGGTTTGAGCGATTAGTATTGCAGGTCGTTACATATAACCAACACCAGGAATCAACACCACTGGGAACTCTAGCCCTTTGCTGGAGTGCATAGTCATGAGTTTAATGCTTTGTTCGGCTGGGTGATAGTTGCGGCTGTCACTGTCGGCGTTTACCCACTCTATTGGTATTTGGGCTTGTTGCAAGTCGTTGTAGATGCGATCGCCCATAAAGTTGGAGCGATAGATAATTGCTATTTCGTTCCAGGGGATATCTCGCTCGTGTAATTGTTGTACTCTCTGGGCTAAGTAATCTACCTCGTGTTTAAAACTGGGTAAACGGATCAGGTCTGGTTTGGGGCCTTGCCGTCCTGCACTAGCAGGTTCTACCAATATTTGTTGGTCATCATCCTGGGTTTCGGTGGGTTGCATTACTTCTTTAGCAAATTCATAGGCTACCCCCAATACTTGAGCAGTGTTGCGGTAGTTGAGTTTAAAAATAGTTGTGCGTCCCTGTGCCTGAATGCCTACACTCTTAAAGCTAAATTTCTTGTCGCGCTTTTCACCGTAGAGGTTTTGGGCATCGTCATAGAGAATAAGCAGGGAATTGGTTTCGGGGTTGACCATTTGGGCAATTAATTTGAGCCACTCTGGTTTAAAGTCGTGTCCCTCATCGAGCATCACAGCGCCATAAGTGCCAGCCGGTATTAATTTGGCATCAACGGCGGTAATTACTCTTTGAACGAGTTCTTCTACATAAGCATCACCTTGATACTCTCTAGAGTCGGGTCTAGGGATGTCATATTTTTTGAGTAAATCCATGCACCAGCCATGAAAGTGTCGCACCTTAATGCGACTGACTTTGTTTTTATCTTGAATAGTCTGCCGTAGTTTGGCAGCAAGAGAAACATTGAAACACAGCACTAAAATGGGTTTATTACTGACTTGAGCAAGATGCTGACAACGGTAGGCTAAAATCATGGTTTTCCCGGAACCAGCCACGCCATGAATTACCCGATGTCCATCACCTAAACTTCGTGCCAACTGCTCTTGCTGCAAATCCATAATTTTGAGAATGTCGGGGATTTGCAACTGCGGTGATTCTTCAGTGGCCTCGGTGTCTAACTCAAACAAAGATAACTGTTTGGCACTAATGCGTAATTCTGGGAAGATATGCCAACGGATTCTATCTATTTGGTGAGGAGTGAGGGTTTTACCAAATTGATATGCAGATAAATCCCAAAGTCGTTGCTGAAATTCCCCTACATCAACCTTTTCATACATCTCATCTTTGCAGATAACTAAGTGTGACTCAAACACTGCGGGTAGTTCGCTTTGCTCAAAATCTTTGCGGCTGATGTTAGTAAAAACCACGCCGTAACCGTAGGGGATAATCAGCTTGCCTTGATATTTACCTTCTTGCTGCACCAAAAGAGAATCTTTTTCTAGCATCTTGTTGACTGCTACGGTATAGTCTCTGGCTTGTTGTAGTGGGTGCGGGAGCAATGCGATTTTGTGAGGTCAGCCAAAAAAGGTGCGATCGCTAAATCCTTTTTTCAGTGATTGAAATATATTTATACCGAATAAATAGTATTTATACTGTAATAATGATGATCTGATTCACAACGAGTTTTCAGTTTCTTTTTCTGACAATAAAAAAAGGTAAGATTCTCAAGTAGCAATAGTTTTGTGATAAGGATTATCTACCTTAATGGAAAAAAATATATATGCAACGTTAGATTTAAGTAAATCATTATCAGATTTTTCTTTGGAAGTTATAAAATCTTTAGAATTGACGAATATCAATGAATGGAATGGGCAAATTTTTAAACAGAGAGAAGAAAAGATTAGAGAAGTTGCACTTATTTTAGCTGGTCAATGTATTGCCATCTTGTTGTATAATCTTTCCCAATCTCAGTTAGCTAATCAAACTGCGATTATTCAAACAAGAAATTGTGAGGATGGCAAGACGCAAAGACACGGTTATAGAAAATGGCAGATATTAACAGTTGGGAATGTTTTAGTTACTCTAAAACTACCATATATGGTAAGAAAAAAGTCAAAAGCAAAGACCAAAAGTAAAATTTACAATCAAGGATGTTGTCCCTTTTTAAAATGGTTGGGTTTGTCAGAAGGTTTGACCCCTGCTGTTTGGACAACTATAGCTCAATATGGCGCGATTGCTAGTTCCTTTGAAGCTTCACATACAATTCTCATCAGTTGGGGAATTAATATTAGTTTAAAACGGATTGAGCGATTAACATATAAATTTGGCCAAATTGGCATTGATTTACGTCAAGCTAAAATATCTAACTTGCAGCAAGGTAAATTACTTGATGGAAATATACTTAAAGACCAGAGAGTTGTAATTGCTGTAGATGGTGGCAGGAGTAGAATTAGGATTAATAAAAAAGGTAGAAAAAATCCCAAAACAAACAAGCATGGCTTTATAGGAGAATGGGTTGAGCCAAAATTAGTAACAATTTATGTGGTTGATGAACAGGGAAAAAAAGTAAAAACTAAGGACATCCCTATTATCAACGATGGTACGTATGAAGATTATAAGGGATTTTTACCAATATTAGAAATGCATCTGATTAGTTTAGGAATTAGTCAAGCAAAACAAGTTTTATTAATTGCTGACGGTGCTGGATGGATTTGGAAACATATCCCTCCCCTTTTAAAGAAATTGAAATCTCCCAATGCCACTTATCAATTATTTGATTTTTACCATGTTACTGAGCGACTACATAAATTTGCTGATGTAGCTTTTAATGATGATAAAGAGCGGAATAATTGGTTTAAAAAAGCACGGAGAACTTTAAAAAAAAGTAATGCAATGACCATAATTAGGCAGATGGATGAATTTATCTTTGAAGCTACGGGAGAACGTTGTAAAACGATGGTAGTACAGAGAAATTATCTTTTACGTGCTTATCGTGAAAGGCGTTTAAATTACGCTAAGATACTAGACCAAAAACTACCAATAGGTAGTGGGGCAATTGAGAGTTTAATCCGTCAAGTTGTCAACTTAAGAATCAAGGGTAACAGTAAATTTTGGTTGAAAGAAAATGCAGAAATTATCTTACATCTGCGTTGTCAATGGATAGCTGGAAGTTGGGATAATTTTTGTGGTTCTATCTTTAATTCCTTTATCAAATCCCAAACTGCTTGATAAATTTTATACTTTAGTCTTGTCTTTAATTTATTTTTTAGCATAATTGATACTAAGTATAAAAGGCTGATTGCAGATATTTTCAGAAATAATCGTCAAATGACTTGCTAGCAATCTTTTTGAGATATCTCATCAAGATGAATTTTTGTGTAAGTCAGTATTGTATTTGCAAATAAAATCACCTTGTACTTAAATATAATTTTTAGCGATCGCTGGTTTTTGACCAGACCTCACAAAATCGCATTGCTCCCTGTCAAAATCCCTTTCGGTTTATTCACAACCAGCTGCATGATATCTAACCACAGCGAACCCATTAAAGTATCAGGTAGTTCCTCCCCAACATGAACGGGAATAATAAATTCTTTGTCATCAACAATTACTCTCCCTTCATATAAGTCAAAATACTCTACCCCTTGAGCTGTCCGCATCTCAATTTTAGGAATAATTATTGACCAATCAAGAGCTTCCAAGTCTTGAGAATTAATTGACAACCACCCTGTTGTAAATCCTGTATCAAACAGCGCTTCAACTTCAAATTGCTCGCCTTCTTCTGCAACCAGTTGTATTTCAAAGAACAACTCCCCATTGTCACCAAATCTGCCCGCGATCATATTGTGCCGCAGGCTCCAGTTTCGTTAAGGCGAAAAATAGTGAGTTTGGCATCTGGGTTGGTGTAGTAATTGCGAACTTGTTGTAGCAAACCTTCTAGTTTCTGGTCTATAAGGTAGTTTTCGCTGTCCGCATCGATGGCGATGAACCAGTTGTAATGGTTTTCGATGAGGTCTGGGCGAATGCGTTCAAAAATTGTTCGGCAAAGTTTGCCAATTTCGGTGCGTTTGTGCTTGCGGTGGTGGATATCTTCAGGTGTTATCTTAGACTGCGGTAATATCCGACTTCGGCTGGCTTTTGATAGCTGAGTCATATTAAATAAAGGCACTCTCTGGCGGCAGTATTTCAATTATTGCTCACAATGCCCCTGCGAAGAATTTATGTGTCGCAAACATTATTTGAAATGGTAGTACATTAAAAAATTAACAGCCCAAACTATACCGCATCGACAATTGAAGCGGTTACGGTTAACGTTCGCGTCCGAGTTTAAGTACGAAACAGTACGTTCAACTCAATAACGTATAAAAATGCGGCATCATTTGCTCCAATTTACGTAGCTCACTTGATGCTATTTCCTCCAGCAGCAGCACAGCACACCACCGTCGCTCAGAAGTCCAACGGCATATTGTGGCTTTTACCGCCTCCACTCCCTGCACAATCGCTTCCCGAAGCATCTGGAGGCTGGTTTCAATTGGGGTGCTGTCCCCATCGTTAGGTTCCCAATCCCCACCGACTTCATATTTGGGGGAGGAATTATTGCCCTTGGACGAATCCACCCCCTGTTTTTCGGTAGTATCCACTCCTCCCAATGGGGGTTCCCCTATACCATTATGGGGGGGGTGGATACCGGGACAGTCGGAGGTGCAACCCCATATCTAGCCTGCATTCCAGCCTGATATCGCTGTTGGTCAATATCTGCTTGACGCGCCCGTTCTTCCTTTTGGGCACGCTTACTGGCACGGTGGGCAATTACCGCATGAGCAAAATCCAATTCCGCCGTTGAAAGTAAAAAATGTTTAACTTGTTTGCCCTTGGGGCCTACTTTATGGTCAGAGAGTTTTAATCCCAACTGGTCTAGCATTGTCCCCAACAACCATATAGGTTTGCAGTCAGCAGGAACCGTAAACCCTAAAATCGCTTTAATGTGAGGTGTTAAGCGTACAGCAAGCTTGGACATTTGCACCAATTCCGGGTCATGAGCCGTAACTTCCTCTCCATCAATTAAGCGTTTGAGGATATTTGGCAATCCCAAAGTAGATCTAGCCAGCCAAGCAACCGAATAATTCCCCCAGTCCATACACAACGGCAAGTGCAACCGCTCAAAGCGGTCTTTCTCCGCCACAATCGCTGGTGGTAAGGGGTATAATTTACCTGTATGCGGGTCAGCAATTGTGCCTGATGGCTCTGAGATTATTGCTTCCAGCGAAGCAATAGAACGAATTAATTTACCTTTTTTATCTTTTTCTACCAGCGATTCTGTCACCTCCATCCCGTAAGCATCTTTGATGCGGAATTTCTCGCATTCAAAGACTTCCTCCGGCTTGAGGTAATCTTTACTTTGCTTTGAGCGATACTCACTAGGAGAAATATCCCTAGCTTTAGCAACAGCTGCACAATAAGCAGCATCCAACGCAGTAGCAGCATTTTTCAACTGCTCCTGGGCGAGATCATCCGAATCTGCACCCATAGGTATAATTTGATTGCCCATCTCACTCAACAAGTCGCGCAAATCAGCCCGCAGATTGTTAATGGATTGATGACGAGAAGCCATGATTTGGCAGTACGCATCTAATGCCCAATCTTTCTCAGCACCACGAGAGCCAGTTTCCCGGTCAATCCGCAACAGAAAAGCGGTTATTTCATTAGTTTGCAGTAACCGTTCTTTGATTTTGGTGGCGTTGGTGTCAAGGTAGCCAAAGGGAGGTCGTGGTGCTACCCAAACGTGAATTGGTACTTTTGGGCGATAGCGCCAGAGTTGTTGGGCGCACTCAGTAGCAGTTTGGGAAACCCCGTGAAAAACGCCAAAAACGGCATCAAAATGATATTCAGGGATATCGACCCCTGTACCCAAGCTAGGAGAGGTTAAAAGGGCATCTAGGCTCTTTACAGCGTTAGTTATGTCTTTAATGAAGGCGACATTTTCTTCACTCCCGGAGTTTTCGGAGTGAATCGCCCATACTCTTAGGGGTCTGGGGTTGCAGGTCTGGGGTGTAGTGCCATGAGTTGGTCTGGGGGCTAGGGGTTCCCTCTGGGGCTGGGAACTGTGGTCAGCAAAGTTGTGTACTCTGGTTTCTCCCGTTATGGGTGAGACACTTTCCCCTAAACTGCTATCTGAAGTGTATGGGGTTGTAGGCGCTGCTGTCTTTTCTTCCCTAACACCCAACACCCAAGACCCAACACCCTGCTCCTGCTCATCTGAGTCTTCCACCCGCACCGACATAGAGAGCGACTGTTCAAGTTTCTTAATAAAGCGCTTCGAGTCGGAAACCACCATGATCTTCTGTCCCATCATCAGCGCTGCCGAAATCTGAGCGACTAGGGCAGAAGAATTATCGCCTTCATACCAATAAACTAAGCGATCGCCATTTTTCCAATTATTTTTGATGATGTATGGTACTTCCCATGAAGGACGCATTGCCCGGAAGAAGTCTACTGTCACATCGTCCATGTGGGCGTCGGCGATTACCACTAGTGGTGCATTGTACACGAGATATTCTAGGACTTCAAGAATTGCAGCCCGATGCTCCTTGCAAGTTTTGCTGTGTAAGAGGTGCGTTAAGTACTGGCAGGCTTCATCAATAAAGACACAGCCGTAATTGAGGGCGTTGGTATTGAGTTTGTGCAAGCTGTCGATGGTGATGCTGAGAGCTTGTACTTTGGCTAAATCTCCATGCTGGAGTGCGGAATATATTTCTGTTTGCAGGCGATTTGACAGGTTTTTGAGCAAGTTAACCCGATGTCCATTGTTGAGGAATTTTTTATCTGGGTTTTTGTCACGCCAGCGCCGCATTAGCTCGGTTTTACCTGTACCCATGTCACTCCATAGGGCCACCAATCCAGATTGAGGTAGTTGGAAGGTGGGGTGGTGGGGGAGTGAGGGAGTGAGGGAATGGGGGAGTGAGGGAGTGGGGGAGTGGGGGAGTGGGGGAGTGGGGGAGTGAGGGAGTGGGAGAGTGGGAGAGTGAGGGAGTGGGAGAGTGAGCGCACCTTGTCCTCTCTGGGGTTGGGGGCTGTGGGGGAATTGCTCATTAACACTTCCCCTTTGAAGCCTCTCTCCCCCTCCCCCCTGACTGTTAAGGGATTCTTCCCCTAAATCTTGAACGTCCAAGGCTTGAGTTAGATACTTGACATTTACTGTAATATGTGGTTTGTATCTGCTGCTTAGTCCCCGGTGTTTTTGGAAGTAAGAGCGCTGGTAATCTTTAAGGCTTTTGGCATCATCGACGATCGCACTCAGTAACTCGTCGGCTTTTTCGCCACGGGCAACAACAAAATCATCTACGCCTTTTTCTGGCCCTGGTAGCAATGCTACCTCACAGTGACAACCAACGGCCTCAATTGTCTTGCCAGTACGCACGGTGGCTTGGAAGACTGACCAACGAGTTTTAAGTTTTGTTTCGTGGTCGAAGAGGATGATAAACTTGCGCCCCTTTTGTGCTAGCGGCATTAAATCGGGGTGCAGGCGTTCGTCAAAATCTTTTTTCCCAACCCGTCCGTTCCAGATACCGGGGAGGGCGATCGCTACAAATCCCAAACTTAACAAGCTAGCGGCTTTCTTTTCGCCTTCACACAGGATTATTGGGATTTCTGGGTGTCGCTGCACCCACTCCCAAAATAAGCGCGGATTAAGCCTATCTTGCAAGCGCAGCGCTAGGGGGGAATGATACCGCTTGATATTATTGTACCGTTGCGCTACTAAATCCCAAATGCAGTCGGGAATATCGAAGTAGGTGACACGGTTGGGCGTTTTGGGTGGTGATTCGTATTTGACGAGTTTGCCTTTTTCTGAATCAATCCGGGGTAGGGAAGGCTTAAATCGCCCCCATTCCATCGGTTGCCAATTATTAAGGGGGTCAAGTCCGCTAATCCATAATCCCCCCTCAGTGGCGTGCTGGTACTGCTTTAAGAAGCCATCCGTGACTCTCCCGGCGTTTTTGCGGGGGATGGCATTGGAGATGAACAGGTAAGAGAAAACTACTTCTCCTACGATGTGGACGAAATTGCGATCGATCAGCGCGGGGTGGATGGCGCTCTTAGCGGCAAGTTCGTGGTACTCGGCAGGTGTGAGGTTATTCGGGTAAAGGTTGGGGGTGTTGTCGTTCATGAGGCATCACCCCTTCTGCCACTATTACACCTCAATAGTCCGGGAATGGGACACAAAAGAGAGAAAGGTGAAGGGGAAAGCGATTGACTTGAGACGTTAGATACGCTTGCACTTTGTATAGAAATCTTCACGGTGGCTATTCCGGTATAGGAATAATCACGAATAAAGCATCTTCTGTAACAGGCACTTGGCGCTCCCATCAAAACTGATCAATACTGATCTAGCTGTTAACTCTGGCTGAAACCATTGCTAAATAAGGGTTTCAGAAAAAGCATCTCGCCCGATGGGGCGTTTTTATCGCCCGATGGGGCGTTTTTATCGCCCGATGGGGCATTTTTTGTTAACCGCTGAAAGTATTGCCCTGCAAACTTTAGAAGCCTTTTTTAGCAACTTTTTTTGGTTAACAAAACTGTTAACTATTTACCCCATAAGGTGTTAACACCCTTGTGGGGTGTAACTTGCTTGATTGAAAAGCTTGAAACCCTCTTGTAGCTAGGGTTTTACCATCGCAAATTCCAAATTATCTTGGGGAAGGTAAAATCACGGTTGGTCTGACTTATTCGCCAAAAAGTCAATACCCGCCCAAAGCTCTTTTGCTTCTTTCGGGTCTAGTTTTCGTTTGCCCTTCTCCACCATGCACAGCCAAGCTTTGGTTTTACCCGCCCACTCAGCCAGGGCTGTTTGGCTTACTCCTTTGGCTTCTCTTTGCTTCCGGATATCAGCCCCTGTTAAGATAGCTTCTGACTTGGTGCGTGTGACTGGCTTCAGTTGTAATGGTTCAGTCTTGGCAGCTAGCAGCGCTGGGATAGGGTCAGGCGGCTTAATCGTCAACTTGGCTTTCCACAGTCGGTCAATAATTTTCTCTTTTCTCCAATCAGAAGGTTTGGACGCTTGGCTATTGGGTCTCAACCATTCTGGGTAGGTGGAATCGTCAAAGATAACTCGCCAGTCCATACTCATTAATAAAGTCAGAGAGTTATCCCATCGTTGCTTCAGGTTGTAGGCTTCCCGAAAACCTTGACGTGCTGCATTAATTCGGGACTCAAGCTCTACGGCTTCTAACAGGCTGCCAACTTTGTGTTCGTACTGGTTTTTATCCCACATTTTGATGCGGCTAACCATTGTGAGGTGAATTGCCAGCTTCAGTGCCAGTTCTTCATGGTAGGGGTCGATTTTCAAGATTTCTGTGGCTAGCCAGCCAAATTGATGCAGCGCAATTCCAGCTTTTATTCCCATCCTATTTAGCCATTTCTCAGCCCAAGGACCAGGACTAACATTGATGTAAACTTCCAAAGGAGCATCCACCTTTCCTGTAAATATATTCTTCTGTCCTCTGGCATCTACCTCGATTACCCATAGTGGAGAAACACTAACACTAACATCAACTTTATTGCCCTTCGGCTTGCCTTCAACCCAGGTACATTCCATCAGCATTCGTCCCAGATGAAAGGCGATGCTAGCAAGTTCAGCGAGTTTTTCAGATACAGTTAAACGATGTTTTTTATCCCAACCTATTTGTTTAATGACTTCTGTACCTTTTAAACTGAAATTGGATTGAAAAGGGTTATGTTGATTAAAAAGATGGGAAGCAAAAACTAACTGAAGTTTTGCGGCGTCAATTCCCATTAAATCGATAACTTGAAGGGCTGCTTCCCATGCCAAAATATCACCATCCTTTTCCCCGCCTATGAAGACTTCTACCCGATTGTTGGGGTTAGTCTTAGAAGCCGCTTCAAAAACACCGTAGTTATTGGCATTTCTTTTCCATTTATCGGGACGATAGTGAGACTCAACACCAGCCCTCAGAGGTGCTGGAGTGGGTAAGCCTGTAATTTCGGGTAGTTTGGGTTCAGTGGCTGGCTCTCCTAATGTTGGCTCTCCTAATAGATTTTCTAGAGTTGACAAACTGAGCTTATGCAATTCCATTTTTTGTATTAACTCAGCAGCAACTCGGAGCGCACATAGCTGAGTTAGGGAATCTTCGATAACGAATACAGTATCGCCATTACTAGAACCTGGCTTGCATCTTGAGGGAGTTTTTCTAGATGCAAGTAGGGTTTTATCAATTTCTATGTCTTTGAATAAATCCAGATATGGGTTAAGTTCTGAATTTAAAAATTTCTGCAATTCTTTCTCATTCTGAGCTAATTCGTGAGCCTGCTGTAGCCATTCATATTTCAAATCCCAGAATTCGTCAGGAATTTTAAAATACTTTTCTAAAAATACTGTCTCAACTCCAAGAGGTACATTATTTATATTTTGTTCTCCTCTTATATCTGGGTCTAGTTTGGTAATTCTTTCTAAGAGAAACTCTTCTAACAGACGGATTATTTTAAGTTTGAAATAATCCTTATTATCTTGGTCTAACATAATCTCTAAGACTGACCAACTAATGCGGGTTCCGCGCTTATGTTGCATCACAAAGTAAACAACAGGGGCGGAAGGGTATCTGCGATCGCTGACAAACTTTGTGACGGGCAGTGTCAAGTGTCAGCGGGTCGATACAGATGAGTGTTCATGCTTCCCCCTTTTCTTTCTTGACGGGCGAGGGGTTTTCGTTTTCTTCTAGCCATTCTTCTATAAGGTCAGTTATCACTTCGCTCATAGTTTTTTGTTTTGCTGTGCAAGCCAGCTTAAATCTCAGCTTCAAATCCTTGTCGATATAGCTGCTCAGTTCCGTCATGTCTGGCGGTAGTTTCGCCATTAGTTCCTCAAGTCTCATATACGCTTATCCTCGTATATTACTGTTTTGCTTTTTCCAGTTTACTCAGTTACGCGTTTACGAGTAGTAGTGTTATACTACCACCATAGACTAAAAACGCCCAAAAACCTGACTGCAAGCCTATTTGCCGTTGAATTTGGGTGACAGAGTTTTATTGTCAAAAAAATCGCCTCAATCAACTCTGACAAAGGATTGAGCGCCTGAAACTCTAATATCTGGAGGAACTCAATAATGATTGCTACTCAGCTAAAAGAGGCTGAAACACCCCAAACTACCCCAGCAATAGCTGTAGGAGACGATTCTGGGGCAGGGCTAAAAAAGCTTTGCTTAGGCAATGGCACTACCCAAACAAGAGTTCGTACTCCCTCAAAAGTCTTGGAAATAAAGGAAGAATTGCACGATATCCTGACCTCGAATGAAGGTGGACACTTCTTCTACCACTCAGGCGACAGGTTGGATTTAGTTGGGCGGGAATTCCTCACTGGTACACTTGCCAGTTGGAAAGCCCCTACAACCCACATCAAACTCAGTGACGACCCGGCACTAAAAGCTGAATACGGCTTGCACACATTACTTGGGGCGTTGGCTACCCTGCCCTACCGTCAAGAGTGGAACCTGCATTTAGTGCTATCTATACATAATGTGAAGATTTTCAAAAATTTGTTAACTGACAAAACCAGTGGCAGTCACACAGTCAGTTTCAACGGCAAAAATACGCCCACTTCACAGGTCAATTTGAACGTGAGTTTGGTTGTCCCCGAAGGCGCTGGCTCCTACTCCTACTGCGTTTCCGCTAAACCTGAACCATTAATTGACCGCAGCGCCCATGCCATCGCAGTAGATTTTGGTACATCCACAGTTATTCCCACAGTTTTCGCTCCAGGCGGCAGTATTATCCATCGCCAAGTTTTAGAGGTAGGGGGATGTATCGACTTGTTGGATGCAATAGCCGCAGATCCAGAATTGGTTCAATTCTTGGGAACGGGCAAAGCTGGCAGCATTGAAATTATTCGCCAGGGTATTGAATCGCATCTATTCCAGTATGGCACTCGCAATTTTAACTTCCGTCACATTTATGCCCGTCATCTCAAACCTTGGTTAGCAGATCGCCTGCGCCTTGCCTTTAAGGAAGTTGAGGAGTGGCGAGATGCCGCTCAAAGTTTTGTTGCTTGGGGCGGTGGTGTCGAGATGCCAGGAATAGCCTCCATGCTGCAACGAGAGGGTATTACCCCAGTACCAGAGGGATGTTGGGCCAATGCAGTTGGATTGCAACGCATGGCATTTGGCAGAATGCAGCGAGGGAAATAATTATGGCTGAGAACAAGCGAGTGCGCCTAGAGCCACACATTGAAGAGTATCTGAAATCTCATGCACAGAGGGTGTTAGACAAACCAGCATCTTTAGTTACCAGTGCTGAGTTAACCACACTGACAAACGCCATTATTTACGAACACAAGTTGGCGCAGTCGATGGCGAAACAGATACCATTCGCCAAATTGTTTAGTTGGCTGATGAGTTGGGTTCCTGGTAATAGAGTTGTTGGATTGAACCAACAGGCGACGGATGCTCCAACACTTAAAGCATCTGTTCCAGAACCAGACAACTTTGAATTTGACGCAGACTTGGGCGATTTATACGAGGAGGCAGCATGACAATAGACCAAATCGCCAAACTCAACCAAATCGAGCAATGGTTGGGCGAAATCATCGCCAGTGCAGAGTTTAAAGTCATTGTCGATGACTATATTCCTTCCGTGGATGTAACCTTGGGTGACGCAAAGATGGCAGTTAGCCAGTTATTGAATTACCTACATGTAGATGTACCCTTGGGCGACGCAAAGATTTTGTCAGCCAGTGTATGGAATGTGCAGCCAAAGCATTTAAAGGAGAGTGACACTACGGACTGCGAATCTCAGGTGTCACTCCTCCTGCCTTCATAAATCCCAGTAATGAGATTTAGGACATTAACCATCATGACAAAACCAGTAACTTATTTCACCCAGACTGACCAAATTGACCGCCTTGTTGAACGCTTCGGGTCACAATTAGACTCCTTAGACCATACTGAGAAACTTGCCTTGAGAGCTACACTGACTTACTACCTGTTTCACATCGAAGTTGCTGACAAAGGAGAGTACACCCTGGAACACGCTGCTCATGAAACATTGCAGGGGTACTCAGAAAAATGTCAGAGCAATATCCGTGAAGCGATCGCCATTCTTGAGGGTATTGCTGAAGACGAGGTAGAGGGGCTAATCGAAGCGCTGACTGCCCAACTCCGTTGGGGCAATACCAGAAAGATTTTGACTAGACATAGCTAGTAGTCTGCCAAGCCAACTTTGCTAGGTTAAATTCGGATATAAACGCTGCATTTTTCGGCGAGCATCTTTGGTTTGAAAACCCCAATAGACACTGGCTTTTTGCTGATTACGTTGTTTCTCCCAAGCGGCAATCTCAGAAGTTAATGTTTCTGGATTAGGAATACGGCGTTCTAAACATTGGCGAGACAAAACAGATAATTCAATTTCTACTTGATTCAGCCAAGAAGCGTGTTTAGGAGTATAGTGAAACTCTAATTTTTGAATAATTCGACGTGCTTCTTCTGGTGAAAAAACTTCATATAATGCACTGGGGGTATGAATATTCAAGTTATCAACTACTAAACGAACAACATCGGCATCTCGGTAGCAAACATCTACTAAATTTTTCATCTGTTTAGCAAAATCGGCTTTAGTTCGACGCTCTGTAACTTCGATATGCCGCCAGCCCGCCAAGGGTTGAAAACATGCAAATAAATTTACTGTCCCGTTACGTTTATACTCAAAGTCATAACGTTCAGGCTGCTCCGGCTCTGGTGGCAAAGGAAGTCTTACTTCTTCTACTAATTGGTATGGACGTTCATCAAAGCAGACTACAGGGCGTTTAGGATCATAAGGCTCATTGTATAAATCCAGCACATCTTCCATTCGGAAAACATATTCTGCGTTAACTTCAGGAATACACCATTGTTCTTTCAACCAAGGCTTGATTTCGTTTTTTTTAAAGTTTGACGTACTGTTTCATCTGAGATTGAATCTATGATACCAACGTTCACTAAATGATCTGCTAATAATTGCATTGTCCAACGTACTCTTCCGACTGGTGGATTAGAACAAGCAGTTGCAATCAAAAATGCTTCTTGTTTTTCATCTAACTTTTTAGGTTTTGGTGGATGAACTTCATCCTTCAAAGCAAAATCTAACCCCCCAATGACAAATTTTTCTCGTATTCGTTGCACTGTTGCAACATGCGCTCTAACTATGCTAGCGATCGCTTGATCCGTTTCTCCTTCAGAAGCCATTAGAAGAATGTTTGCACGGGTTATAGTTCTTGCTTTGTGCTTACCTTTTTTAATTATTGCTTGTAGCTGAGAAACTTCATCTTCATTCAAGTCAACAATGTACTTTTTCGCCATGTTACACCCCATTTTTGGCTATTTTACCAATTAGGGGTTTTACTTAGCAAAGTTACCTTGGCAGACTACTAGACATTAATAGTCATTAAGCAACGTCCCAGGCGTTGACCTGGGGCAATTTCTAGGAGGACTTATGGACTTTGGAATCAAAAACCCAGCAATGGGACACAGCTCCCACATCGACGAAAAATCCCTCGCCTGGGGTGGTGTAGACGCTGATATTCTGGCTTATCTCTCTGATGTCAGCAAGCTAGAGCAGTTTGCAGACATGGCGCAGAATGCCGACCAACTCGCGCAGTACCTTGACCCCTTCCTGGAAAACGCCTCAAAGTATTTGGAGGCGATGCAGAAGCTAGCAGACGGGCAGGTGACATGGACGGAACTAAGGAAACAGTTCGGCTCGAAGGTTGCAAACGCGATCGCCAAAATCAGGAAAATAAACGCCGAATTTGATACTGAGATGCAGAAGGTTGATGCCCAGGATAGGGCTGACTTGCTGCGGATTGAGCAAAAGCGGAAGAATGCACTTACCGAGATAGCCACGCAACTACACCAAGACTTGCAGGCTGAACTGTGGCGGCATGAAAACAAGATTTCCTCCATCGAAAGTCGCCACCAAGTAAGCGAACAACGTCAAACCATCCAGGAGGGGTTGAGGGCTAGAAGGCAGGAATTACTTGCCCGTGCCCGATACGGCTCCAGGGCGCTGAACCCCCACCAAGAGCAACCGGAAACGATACCAGTATCAGTTGCTTCCAGCGGCGCTCCAGCTAGTTCCGTATCAGCAAGTGGCACAGTTCGCGGTTTTGGAAATTGGTGGACGAACTTCTGGGATGGCTTAGGTAAGCGCTAAGGGGAGGATAGAGTCGTGTTGGCACGTCAGCCCGAAGATAAACCGACTAACACCAGCCCTTTTGAGTATATGGGGCTGGCACAACCACAACAGGTAAAATCCCAACAATCCAACACACAGCCTCCGCCCGTACCAGAGAACAACCGGGAACGGACATTTCGACGGGCAGGCAATCTATGCGAGATTGTGGCTGGAGCATCCCTCAACTCCGCCGTGATTTTTACCTTCCACCTGCTCCAAGTCCACCCTGTTGGTCTGCTTCTGGCGTTGGGTGTAGCACATTTGTACTTCACCGCGACGGCAGTAGGGGAGAAGGGGAGGCAAGTAACTAATATAATGACGGGCTGTAGTGCCTCCCTTGCCCTCCTGTGTTCCCTCTCAGAACCTGTGGGCGAATGGTGGGAAGCGAGTACATCTAAATCTGTGGCACAGAGTGAAATCCAACAGATGTATGCACCATCTCCCAACAAATCAAATTGGACAACGGGAGTAGGGATTGCAGTAGTTATCGCTGTTTTGGTTGTTTACATTACCAGTGTTAGTAGGGAGAGAAGATGAGCTACTTGACCCCCAAACACGAACAATTAGCTCGTCAGCAGCAGTCCAGCTTCATGCAGTGGTTCGGACAACTGCCTTTTGATAAGAAGATTGCAGCCATTGGGGTTTCTCTCACCATCGGCGTAACCTGTGCCGCGGCTTCGTGGACTCAGTTCGCGAGCGATCGCATTTACTGTGATTTGAACCATATTTTGACCAAACGGACACGATACGCTTCACTCCGCACTAGAACAACATATACTTCAAAGTTATAAATGGAGTCCAAAAACGTCAAAACTTAATTCCAGGGCGCAACGTGGGTTTTATAGTTCATTTGTACGTGTTCTTGAGCGAGAGCTTTTAAAACCAAGTATCGAGCGATCGCTTAATCACTGAATTTTCGACTAAACATATTTTTGAACCATATCGTGGACATTTTGAATCATATTTTGACCGAAAGTTTAAAATTTTCGACTAAATTAGTGTGTCTTGCTCGGCATTTTTTACCAAGTCTGAAAATAAAACTTTTAGTCGTATTATGGTTCACATTTAAAACACGCGGACATAATTTGATTCATAAAGTTAAGTTGTTGATTGGCTCAAAAGCTTGAAATTACGTTAACTTTTGGTCACGTTATGGTTCAAAATTTGGTCATGCAGGGGGTAAAATCACATTTACTTCTGCATCCGCACTCCCCAACAAGGACTACGGTGTGCCGATAATCACAACCGACCCTACCGCATGACCTTATGGCACTGGCAGCAGTGGCAGAAAGACGGAGCGCCTACGGTTGTTGTACCCAATGAGGGTATTTCACCCAAGGGTTTGGTCAAAGCTACTAACCCCCACAAACCCCTGTGGGCGATGGGTGCATTCGTTGGGTTTGCCACTGCGGGCTGGATGTTGCGTCACCTCCAAGACAACGAGCGCAAACTGGCTAACTTCCAAGCCATAGCAGAAACACGAGATGTGGCACAAGCAGAACTTAAAGCGCGATCGCAATTGCTAGACGATTACCGTGAATTCGCAATGGCGCAGGTTGAGTTACAAACCTCACTCGACATGATAGCCAACGACCACACGGTAGACATCCAAAAAGCCGAAATCTTGGGCGAAACCGAAATCAAAATCACCCAGATGTCAGCCAACGACGCGGTGTTTGAAGCAGAAACTGCTGGGATGAGCGAGCAACAGAAGCAGGAGTACATCAACTTTCTCAAGTCTCAGAAAACCCCATACCTGCAAGGAAGCCAAACTTTACAAGGAACAGTTGACCCCAGCGATAAAGTAGAAGGTTCGGGGGATAAAGAAGCACGCTTAGAAAGTGAGAATACAGGGGGTGAAATCTCTGAAACAACCCAAAATCGGACTTCTAGTAATGATGCAAGTCCCACCCTGGAGCCGCTTAATCGCATCTTGGGTGCCAAGCGCTCAACCCTAATTGTAGGTGGTACTGGTGCTGGTAAATCGGTGACTGAGAGCTATATGCTCAACCAGTTCAGTAAACGGTTTCCCCAAGCTGATGTCTGGGCGATCGCTCAAAAGAATGACAGTTTTTGTGGGCTAGACAAAAAAGGACGGGTACTTTTATTTGACCCTTTAGAACCACAACTGGCGATGGCTGCCATTGACCAAGTTTACAGCATTTACGACCAACGCCGTCGAGTACCAGAACACCGCCGCCATGAATTTGATCATCAACCAGTCAGGTTAATCCTAGCCGATTGGCATTCAATCTACGAAACAGTAAAAGATGAAGCATGGTTTCAACCATACCTCAAGAAAATCAGCACCATTATTACAGTCGGTAGAGAACTAAATGTTTGCCTGATTATCGATACTCAATCGTTTAATTTAGCTGCCTTGGGTATAGGTGACAGTAATATTAGAAAAAACCTTTACATCATTGCCCAAGGCAATTACAACGTTGAAGCAGATGGTACAGTTAATGACAGCTATGGCGTACTGTACAACCTCATAACTAATGCCAAGATTGTAGAAGATGCAGAAAAGCGTTCCTCATTAAAAGAAAGATTTAACGAGTTAAAACCACAATCCAAGCAACTAGGACAACCGCTAATATTTATCTCAGTTGACCCCATGCAGCTAGATATTCTGCCAGACATCACCAGTTATAAGCCAGGAATTAAACCAGCCATTCAACTTGATACAGTTAGTCCGGAATATCTTGATAATCTACTCAGGCTGGAATTCGATATTGATGTCCCTACGACTAGTATAAATAGTTCGCTTAATCAAACAACCAATCATCGGGTTGATGAAAATGCTAGTGATGCTAATCAAGTAAGCCCAGACATCAAACTAACCGAGATTCAAACCAAACTGGTTGATTATCTCAAGGGGAAAGGTGCAAAGACTCCACGTCAAATTAAACAGAATGCAGGTAGTAAATTCAAGGGCGTATCGGAAGCACAAATCCGCGACGAACTCAACCTACTTGTACAAAAAGAGAAAGTCATTTGTACAGGTGAAGATAGTTACAGATTAGTCGATTAGGTTGGACTGTTGGTTGGGTTGGATAAATTGCACTTTTTGGGGAATATATGCACTCTTCCCCAACACATCCAAAACCAACCTACATACCCAAAAGTATTGACATATCGAAATTACAGCATCCAACACCAATCCAACAATTCACTCTCTTCCCCAACACCAATCCAACTTCTAAGTAGTAGATAATCCAACAACAAATCTTTGACCTATATCTCCACTATCAAGCTAATTTAAATTCAGTAGATCACAAAGTTATCTGAATCCGGCTGGGTGTGGGGTGTAGGGGGTATTGATAAATTAGTTATTTACTTGTCAGTCAAGATATATTAATTCTCTGAAATTTTTCAGAGAATCTGCCCAATGTTAAAATTGAATTACGCGCTTTATACATGACAAATTCGCCAAGGACTATCTTGTTCGCGCCGCCTCCCGCAGGTAATAATTACTAATTGGTACTTTAGATGACGAATTGAGCGCAATTATTGAACCAATAATAGCTATTATCTAATGATAATTAGGAAGTTTCAGGTAGAAAAGGTGCAGCTAAAAGTTGAATTAATCAGGCGTGCTGATAATCTATTAATTGAAGGCTTGATTGTTGATTTAGCGCCGAATCATGTAGATGATTTTGCCAATTTATGGCTTGAGCAATTGCGTATAGTTGAAGCCGACGATAAATTCTGGGACTGGGCTTTCAAGCGCGATTTTATTGATAGGAATGAAGAATACGAAGGTTATGCTTTAGAGGCAGAAGGTTGTACGCAGGGATTGATGAAGATAGAAACGCAACGTCACGGTTCAATTGAAGCCTTGGGACGGAGGCTAGTATATATTGAATACTTGACGACTGCACCGTGGAATCGAAAGGAAATCCAGCGTTTACCAAGATATCGTGGAGTTGGAAGTAATTTATTACGATATGCCCGCATCCGAAGCGTCGAGCTAGGATATGGTGGGAGGGTAGGATTGCATTCGTTGCCTGGAAGCGTAAGATTTTACGACGACCAAATGATGACAAACTACGGAGCAGATGAAGAAAACGACGATTTAGTTTATTTTGAATACGGACTATTGCGGCGACAATTATAGAAGTGGGAGGGATGGGATATGGACGAAGAAAGCATCAGCGTCTCTGAAGCAATTGAACTATTATTTAATCGCTCTTCGATGCAAGCAGCAATTCAAGCGGAGGAAAAATCTGATTGCGACGTAGCTGCTGGGTTAGATTGGGGTAGCGAAAAGGTATTTGTAGGTTTCTTGAAAAATCCCGCTCTCAAGGTTCGTTTGACTTGTTTGCGGGTGTCCCTCAACCGTGAAATCCGACTTTTACTAGCTGAACGCAACTTAGGAGTAGGGGAAGATGCTGCGTTTCAAGTTGCCCGCTCGCGTTTACTATCTCGCTTGCAATCACCCCTATCAACAGCGATACCTGTATTAGAAGGTATATTGGCACGAAGAGATTTGTATGCAGAGCAATATATCCAAAATCATGAAGTTTTGCGCGATTTATTACATGAAGTTTTGAATTATGAAGATTGGGAAGAAATAGCGTCGGCTGCGGCTAGGGCGGTACGGGAGAGAGTTTTGAATGTTTGAGGTAGTTATTATCTCAAGATGCACCAAAGTAATCTGACTGCAAATCGACGCAATGCTTTACGATTGCGTGAAGACTATGACGCTGTGAAAGCAGGTGTAACTATGTCAGTCAGCAATGGCCAAGTTGTTGGGCATATTAATCGACTAAAAATGTTAAAGCGACAGATGTATGGTCGTGCCAAAATAGACCTGCTGGAGCGACGATTTTTGTTGGCTATTTAAGCAGAAAAACTTTGAGGATTTCCACTTGACTTATGAGTTACAGAAATCAGTTTATCTGCAAGTTTGTTGCCGCACCTGGGGGGTGCGTTTTTTCTCCCCAGAAAAAATGTCCGGACAGCAACATAGCTTGCTACTCACCAAAGGTTTTTTTGGGCTACTCGAATCAACTGTTAGATGAATATGTAATGGATCGCTGATGGATTTGTATTGGATCTCTCATGGCATAATCTTTGTCAATAGTTAAGCATTGTTGCAAATAAAAATTATACATAGAATACGTATGTCGTACAAATGGATCTTTATTGGATCAACATTGTCACTGTAATGAATCTGCAATGGCTCATTCGTGGAACTGGCATGGATCTGTGATGGCACACTTTTCTAAATCGAATTTCTTAGCAGAAAAGTAACGACTTAATTAACAGCAGCGAAAAAAATAACCAAATCCCATCTTTACCAATACTGAATATACAAAAACTGTGGTTTCCGATAATTCAACAATGGTTAGCTCAAACTTTTCAAGCAAATCAGTCAATATATTTAGCAGTTGATAGAACTAATTGGAAAATAAAAAAATTACTAGTGATTAGTGTAATGTATCAAAAAAGAGCTAAGTAGGTCGGCGCAATTAAAGACAACTGGCGAGGTCTGTCATTTGTCCTTTGTCATTGGTCATTGGTAAGGGTTTCAACCATATTTACATTGCGTAACATAGTTTGGTTTATTCCCGCAGACTTACTTATAGCATAGCTTTATTAAAATAATCATCGCTGTCAGGTTCAAGTAATTGGATGATACAATCCCGTTTTCTGATTAAATTCCCAGCCAATACCAGAAGTATCCTTGCGCTTAGACCATGCGAAAAAAAGCGGCGCGGGTTGACTTTCTCTTTCCTTACGAATAGTTTCTGGAGTTACCCCCAACCTTGAAGCCAAACTTTCTTCTGTAATTGGCTGAAACTTAACAGGTTGCCCTTGATTATAAGAATTGCCGTAGTATGACTTACCCCGCCTTGGTTGATTATTAATATTACTTTGAAGCTGCATAATTACCTCGGCAAATTGTGCTAGCCGATTATTTATAGAGTCGATTTTTTGTTCTAAATCGGCGAGATGCTGGTTACTGGATGCATCGCTACTAATATCATCCGACAAACGTAATTCTAGATTATCCAGACGAGAGCAAATCGTCGATATGTTTTGGGAGAGGTGATTGTGGGGACTACCCCTGCCATTATCTAACGCTGCTATCAAATCATCTAAAGAGTGAAGCACCTCGTTTGTTCGTCCTTGTCGGTGCAGCCGGGATAACTCCCTAACTGCTGGAATCAGGGGAGTGGGGACGCGGATCATCTCGCTGGGTTTGTTCTCGTTAGGCATAGTGATATCGCAATTGATAGCAACAGCTATCGATATCAAGTAGATAGCATTGCTATCAACATATCAGGAATTGGATGCTCAGGTACAAATCCGTTCGAGAATCGTCCACCGTGTTTTGGGTCTTTCACCCCGTTCGGGATCTTGCTACTTTTGTGCAGGCTCTTGGAATTATTGACGCGGAGCGCGGACAGTATATCCACTGCGTTGTCGTAGAATATAAAAGCTTCCTGAAACCTCACTTCCAGGAAGTTATATGTTTATGGTCGCGTAATCCTTATTTCCCCAATGGATGTTACTAATATTGAGGTTAGCTCTGTAGAAATTCTTCCTGCCAATCCTATAAAGGTTGTAGCGCCAAATACTTCACAGCAAGTAACCCCGGAATTGGTAGAGGAGGTAATTCGCCAATACTATTACCGCACACCTTCGGTAAATAATGATTCTGAGCTAATTTTGGTTTGGGCTGGCAGTCAAAACCGCGAACAAACCAAACGAAAATACTACCGATTTGGTCAAAAATTGCTCGATTGGGTACGTCATCAAGGTATACCTGATTTAAGATTAATCCAGCAACCATTGTTACTAGAATTTATTGCTAGTTGGGGTGAGGTTTCCCCTTATACTAAATCTAACCAAGTGCTGATGCTGCGATCGCTCTGGAGTTACGGGAGTGGTGAGAGTATTGGCTATTTTTTAAGGAATATTGCAAGTACGATAAATTACGACAATTTCAGTAATTTACCTAAATCTGAGCGGTATCTAGAAGATTGGGAGATGAAGAAGCTAGCTAATGCTGCTGTGCAGTTGGGGGTAAGCACTGGTTGGTGTTTAATTTGCTTTTTTATAGTGGGATGCGGGTTGGTGAAGTGGGTCGCGTGACGGTTCCGGGTGATGAACCGGGCCAACCCAAGGAAGATTATCCGGGGTTATATTGGCATAATTTCCAGTGGTATCCCGACCCGACACCAGAGGATAGAAATCGGGGATACTATACGATTAAGTTCCGAGGCAAAGGTGGCAAGTACCGCGAGATTGGGTTAGACCATCAGACTTCGCTTGTTTTCAAAAAGTATCGGGGGATGGCTAGTGATAAGATGCCCGTGTTTGCAAATATGTCGCCTGACCCAAAAAAGCGGGGGTTGCCATTGAGCGATCGGGCAATAAAAAGGTTGATTCAGGATATATCTGAAACTGCAAAGGTGAAGTTTTCATGTCACTGGTTGCGGCATTCTCACGCGACAAGAGCAGTCGAGCATAAAAAATGTTTTTGAGGTGCAAAACCAGTTGGGGCATAGTAAAACCGATACAACCAAGGCTTATGTCCGCACAAAAAAAGACGCAGGCACGGGTACAGTGTTGCCGAGGTTTTGATTAAAAGACCCACTGATAGTAGTGGGTTGTATTTGCCCGATGATGATGAGTGATGGGGTGAAGGGCATCGCATCTTCTGTCGAAAGTGGGAATCCTAAGAATGAAGGGATTCCTGGTCAAGCTGCATGGAATGGAAAGATTGGTCAAGCGTTGCATTTACCGAACGGTATTGTCTACCATCATGTTCGGGAATCTATGTGGTTGTAGATGCAAGTGACTGTGTTTGGTATGTTGGGCAAGCTACTAATATTAAAGCTCGTTGGGCGGGAAAAACGCATCATCGCTATCCACAATTGATTCGCTCCAATAAAAAACGCTCTTACAGAATCTATTGGCAAAAACTTGCAGTTGATTTATTAACTGAAAAAGAGAAGTATTATATTCAACTGCTTCAGCCGGAACTCAATGCTTGTAAAGTCAAAAAATATTTGCCTAAACAGCCACAAGTTGAACGGGAAATCAAACGTTTACTAAAAGTATTAAATAATCCCACATTCTTGTTTCCTGTGGTTCGTTCTGTAGTTGCTGGCAGGTATGAAGATAATGGTGGTATTCACTGCATAGTTATACTAATCAATATCAATGATACAAGCATATTATTTCAATCCATGAAAAAAAGACATTCCCCCAAGTAAAAAATGCTTGGGCTTATATAGATCATACTGTGGAAAAAACAAGGAAATTTATCAATCCAGTTCGGTAATAGCTTATAGTTTTTTCAACTACAGATTTGAGTTTATTGAAGTAGCGAATATCATATTATACTTAGAAGAACATTCAAGCATCCGTGAACAGTATGTAGGTGTTACCGAACTGCTTGGGTACAAGTAAAAGCCTTTAAATATTTAGATGTATTCAATGAATTACCAATTGAAGATGAATATATCTTTACTAATTCTGAAGGTAAAAAATGCCTGACAAATTTAGATTATCTCAAATATCGCCACCGTGACATCAAGTGCTTACAGCAGAATGCTTAATGTGCATATAGTTTATGGTTTATTTTTACACTAAAAAAGTATTAAAATTCTAGAAGCTCCCAGAACTTGAACTGACGATGAAGGTTAGCCACTTGCTTTACCCAGATAATTGGTCAGAAATTGCCACTTCAGTTAAGCAACAAGCTCAGTGGTGTTGTCAAAAGTGTGGGTTACACTGCATACCCCCTGGTGAAAAAATATCAGATTTGACACGCTCAAAACGCAGAGTGTACACCCTACAGGTACACCACTGGGACAGAAATCCAGCCAATAACCACAGAGGCAACCTGATAGCTCTCTGTAGTGCATGTCATCTTTTATACCATAGAGGTGGTAAGTCTAATGTTTCACCGGGGCAGTTATCGTTGTGGTAGGTAAGTATGGATGATGATACTCAAGAACTAATCACAATTCAACAAGAACTAGAGCGACTGGGCGATCGCCTAAGAAAGATTTTTCCACAAACTCATCCTCAATTTGATGACGTTTTTGAAGATATTGGCGCGGCTGGATATTATATGCGTGAGGCTGGTTATCGTCTGGAATCAGTTCTTCTTACCGTGCAAGGTGATGAAGAAACTGAAGTTGAGTAAAGCTTCAACTCCCCTTACCTATCCACTCCCGCCCCGCCTTCTGTGCAGCTTCAGCCGAGTAATAAATCTTACGTTCCCCAAACACCCCACCATCAGGACTAATTACCCGGAATTGCCAGCAATGGGCATCAGTATAAAACACAACTATTGTACAACCATTGATGTTGACAACTAATGAACTGTGGTTTTAGTCATCAGTCATTTCTGATGGTTCTAGTTTGACTTGTCTAAATAACCCTTGGCGAATTGCTTTCTCAATTAATTCACTTCGGGTTATGCCCAACTCCTCAGATATTGCATCTAACTCTAGCGATGCAGTTTCAGTCAACATGATTTGATATCGCTGCTTCGTCTCGCCGTATTTATCTTTTTGCGCTCGTTTTGGTCTTGGCATTAGCTACACACATCAACACCTCAACACTTTACAAATCTATTAGACTGCATAAGTACATATATACATACCTACACACTACAATAAAGTGCATAACAAAGGCGATCGCTCTCCCGCCAAGAAGTTGCGATCGCCCAAGTTGTAACCCGATTTAAAAGGTCAAACTATGAATCCAATAATAGTGGATGCTCAAGTTGCGCGAGAACTTGAGTTAGAGCAGTATGTCGAAGAGCAAGCAGAGGATGTAGCACCAGAGTTTGAGATTGATTCTGTGGATGATGCTAATTTCGGTACTCTTTACCGAGTGTGGTCTGGTATGAGGCTGCTGGGCACTTTCTACCGTGCAGACTCAGATGGCTTGTGGGTGGCGCAGCCGTGCAATTTGGAATTACGCCCCCGGTGCGAGACGAAAGAACAAGCGCAGCTGGTGATTATTGCCCTAAGTGGGTTGCTTGTAGTCAGCGCTGCATAACAATTTTTCCCATTCCCTACTGAGGTGCGCTTTATGGGCGTACCTCTTACTTACCACATCAAGATTAATCATTGAGGATTTTATGAATTTGATCGCTTTTACTGAGGGTGCAAGTCCATTTGACCAAATTAGACTTGTCGATGCTGATGGTAATGAGTATTGGTTAGCACGCCAGCTTCAGCCACTACTGGGTACTCTCGATGGCAAAGGTTTGAAGAAACAATTGAACGGGCAAAACTTGCTTGCCAAAACTCAGGCTACGACATAAAAAACCACTTTACCAACGCTGGTAATCTGGTGGAACGTCAACAGGGAGGAGGTTCTAGGCAATCTGATTACAAATTATCGCGCTATGCTTGCTACCTTACAGCCATGAACGGCGACCCGCGAAAAGCAGAAATTGCCGCCGCTCAAACCTATTTCGCTCTTAAGACTAGAGAGGCAGAAATTGGTTCTAGTTTTGGGAACCCAGAGGTATTAATCGCTACTATAACCGCCGCCGTTGAACAAGCACTGACTCCCATCAATCAACGTCTCGAACAAATCGAGCAGCGTCTTGATGCCTTACCATCTGCCAAACCCAAACGCCCCTGGACGCTACCAGCTTCTACTCCACCAGAACAAATACCAGAAGACTACCAGCAACTAGAGGACGGTTCCTGGTTATCGCCAGAAGCTTATCAATCTATTTTGAGGCAAAGCCAGCGCTCATTGCCTTGGGATGTCCGCAGACTTAGGAACTACGAGTAAGTTGGGGTGTGGTGCGATCGCCAAGAGTGCGATCGCTCATCATTTCCTCGCTTGAAAATAAAGAAGCGATCGCACTAATAACGCTATATATTAAGTTAACTTGTAAGTTAACTTGTCATCTTATCTAGCAGTGACTTGCTGACCTGTAAAGAAGAATGACCCTCCATTTTGTCCATAAAATAATGTTTTGATAAGTAATCCGCCATCGTACTGCTCTTGGGATGATTCGCACTCAGTATACAAGCGAGGATTGTTGGATGAGGGGCGTAGTTTACCGCCGTAGGTCTTACCCTGAGCCTGCGCCGTTCGCGTAGCGTCTCGTAGAGAAGGGCATCGCTCTGCTTTGTACAATATTCTTGGAGAATGAGGAGGTATTGTGTGTGGAACAGCTAGAGCTACGGCAAGAAAGCAGTGGAAGCCGCCTTTATTTAATGGATAAACCTATCCATGCGGGTGATTGTCTGGAAGTTTTGATATCAGAAAAATGGTTTACTGCTCGTTGTGAGTGCTACAGAGAACAGGGAAACCTTAACTGGTATTTAATTGTTTTCAATGCAGAAGGCGAAAATGTTATAGAAGATTGCATTAACAGTGTGGTGTGTCGTTTTTCTTAAGCGATCGCCCTATGAATGTGCAATATTCTTAGAGGAAAAAATTCCTATCAGTGCTTGAGCGATCGCCCTCAATCCTTTGCTAGTAATGCTGCTGTAATAAAGGATAAAGCTCTGCTGCAATTCTCTCGAATTGTTCACCATCTGGATAGGGACAAGCAATTTCTTCTCCATCTTCATTGCTCCAAGATTTAGAATTGTAATCAAAAGTTAATATCGCTCCTCGCCACCATCCAGATATTGACAGTTGACCATATCCATAACCAACTTTGAAATCTGCCGTTTTATCACGATAAAAATCATGAATTGGATTTGATGGTCGGCTGCATGAGTCAAAAAAATTTTCTGTATAGTATCCTTGGAATTCGATATCAATACAATTGTTTTCAATTTTATAAATTAGCTTGAACCGCCTGTGTGGATAGTGCTGTGCAGCAATTTGAGATACTGCTAGCTCAAGCTCTAGTGGTAGTGTTTGCATCGGTTTTAAGTCCTTGCAGTTTTTATATTATACCTTTATAAGGTATGTGCGTAAGCACAGCCGCCGTAGGCATCGCTCCTCCATTTTCTTAGAGATGAGGGGCGATGCCTGCGCGGTAAACTACGCTTCTCTATTTTCAAGCGAGGAAAGTTTAGGCTTTTCCCCTTTCGCTCACCACTATCAGGGAAGGAGCGATCGCTTAAATCATTTTCAAGCTAGGAAAGAGTAAGGAGTAGGGCGATGCGATTTTCAAGCGAGGAAAGTGCAGCGTATCGTCCTTGTATAGAATTGCAGGTGCGCGAATATATTGCTTGTTTGACTGGTGAGTTGAAGTCTATCGTCCAATGACTTGGAAACTGTAGCCTAGTATACCATTTGTGGGATAGACATAATGCCTGAAACCCTTATTCTCTCGTTCTATCCCACAAATCGCTCTCTATATATGGGTTTGATGCCTCTCAACGATCAGTTTATTGACAAGAATTATCAATTATTCGGCGGAAAATTTGCATCCCACAAAAAGTGCTGTAGACTTAGCACTGGGTAAGGCTTTCAGCGACTACCCTTTAAACTTCTTCGGAAGTTTGAATTAATGGAAACTTGAGTTCCAGTAGCTGACGCGGTCTTTTAAAGAAGAACTTTAAACTTCTTCGGAAGTTGAATTAATGGAAACGAACCGTTTATATGAGGAATATCATTGTATTTTTCTTTAAACTTCTTCGGAGTTGAATTAATGGAAACGATGGTGTTGTTCTCCAAGCGAAAATTATAATCGCAATTGGAAAAAACTTTAAACTTCTTCGGAAGTTGAATTAATGGAAACAGAGTTTGTTTTGCGATATATTTGTGGCAAAAACTCTTCTTCTTTAAACTTCTTCGGAAGTTGAATTAATGGAAACTTGTGCCGGAGGTGTCTCCTTTTCAGGAGGTTTTTCACTTTAAACTTCTTCGGAAGTTGAATTAATGGAAACTTTAGCTATTTCCCACAGTATCAAAAACAAGACTGGACTAACTTTAAACTTCTTCGGAAGTTGAATTAATGGAAACACGTTAACTGGAATTTGCAATCCTCCCGGAAGTGAAAATCTTTAAACTTCTTCGGAAGTTGAATTAATGGAAACTTCATCCCGTCTGTTGCAGTAAGATTAGTTACTACACTTTAAACTTCTTCGGAAGTTGAACTAATGGAAACTCAAATGGACAGTATTTACCATCTACAGAACGATTTAACTTTAAACTTCTTCGGAAGTTGAACTAATGGAAACTTTATTGCAGCTGCAAGTCCATCCTGCTAGTAAAACACTTTAAACTTCTTCGGAAGTTGAACTAATGGAAACAATTGTAAGACTTACTAACAAAGCTGGTATAACGACTTTAAACTTCTTCGGAAGTTGAACTAATGGAAACTTTCAGTTTGCTGCTCACAAAGTTGCAGCGTAAATTCTTTAAACTTCTTCGGAAGTTGATAGCAACCAAAACTTAATCCTTAATTCCCAAGCCTTTCTAGCAGTTGATGATTTTCAATCCCTGCTCTTTGAATCCAATGTTTGTAGTAGTAAACGATGAATGGCAAGCAGCGGCGCAGTGACAAACATATCCCCCCAGCCTGTCAGCCTAAAACTGACATCACTGGAGGATAGTGAGGAATTGCCAATTGTATCTATTGAGCGCAGCAAGAGAATTTTAAGTATTACTCTTGTCTAAAACCCAAGGTTGATTTTGTTGAATCAACTGGTTAATGACTTCTGGTTTTATCGGACTGTAATAACAGAATATGGCAGCATTATGTACTGCTGTAGTTTCACACGATTGCATATTGTCAGGAGCAACTAAAACCATCTTTTGAGGTACAAACACCTCGTAGCTAACCAGCTTCCATTCATGCAGGGGGTTGTTTTTGTAACCAGCAGTCCACACTATCGGTTCAATCTCAGCAATGGCATCATTGACTCCGACACAAACCTCCATTCCACCCGTAAGTTCATATCCTGGTGCATTGAAGCTAGGAAAAGTCAGGATGGATGTCAAGAGTGTGTCACCTTTTAACTCATTGAACTGTTTTAATTCTTGCAAGTTCATCTGTTATCTCCAAAACTTGTTTGTTCTCCAGGGAAAATACACCAGTATCCACCACCAACCGCAAGCTGATGTCTTTTTAGATTTTTACCTATTCTTTTACCAATCTTGTAACAGTCGGTGACAGTATTAGCCCAGTGAGCATCTCCTAGTTTTGCTGCCTCTATCCCAGAAATAGCTGTACTCTGCAAAGGCTTCGCTGTACCAACCAATCTCTCAGAATTGTTGATCTGTCCATTTGCGTCTGCATAATGCTTCCCATCCCTGGATTGCCAGACATAGTAAACCGTGCCACCTATAATAGCAACCCCAACCAGCACACATCCTACCCCAGCCGTGCCTGCACAAAAAGCGGCAGGTGCAAGTACCGCAGGATTCGCGTTAACTGGGCGCGTTGGCAAAGCAGTTCCAGATAGAACAAGGCTTGTTCCTATGGCAATAACTTGACGAAAATTCATTTTTGACTTGGATTTAAATATATCTTGTGTACTCTTGATACTATCAAATGTGGGCGAATTTGTACCGCATTCGGGTCAAATACGGTATAAGCTATTTGAATAAACCTTTTTTGTGCCAATTCTGGGCAGATTTGGCACAATAGCAGCGCTTAGGTAGCAATATGGATGCAGTAGAGATATTTCCCAGAAAGGACGAAATGCCCAGAAAGGATGAAAGGTTAGCTATCCCCGGTTTGGGGAATATTACAATGATGTGCTGACTGTGGACGCATGGGTAAACGGTCGTACTAAGGTTGTGCAAGCTCAATCCCTGCTATGTGCCAAGCTTCAGGAGCGAGATAAGTTAATCAAAGAGCGAGTTGAGTACTTAGCCAAAAAGCGGGGTATTACCTTTGATGAAATGTGGGAGCAAATTCTTAATAACACTGCTCAAAAAACAATCCCCGTGAAGGTGAAGGGCTAGAGTATAAGCCAGGGGATGAGGGCTAGTTTCTTAGAGGAAAGGCGATGTCTACGACGGGCTATTCGTGTGTCGCTGCTGCTCTCAACTAACAATTTTTCTTAGAGGATAAAGGCGATCGCTTGTAGTAGGGAGCGATCGCCATCAACTAATTAATATTTTTAAAAAATGCCAGAACAAGAGACTCAGCCTCAACCGTCACAAAATCTGTTTGAGCCAATTGAACCGCCAAAAATCAGCGAGAATTTATTACCAGCGTTTGGGAGCAATGCGATTTTGTGAGGTCAGCCAAAAAGGTGCGATCGCTAAATCCTTTTTTCAGTGATTGAAATATATTTATACCGAATAAATAGTATTTATACTGTAATAATGATGATCTGATTCACAACGAGTTTTCAGTTTCTTTTTCTGACAATAAAAAAAGTAAGATTCTCAAGTAGCAATAGTTTTGTGATAAGGATTATCTACCTTAATGGAAAAAAATATATATGCAACGTTAGATTTAAGTAAATCATTATCAGATTTTTCTTTGGAAGTTATAAAATCTTTAGAATTGACGAATATCAATGAATGGAATGGGCAAATTTTTAAACAGAGAGAAGAAAAGATTAGAGAAGTTGCACTTATTTTAGCTGGTCAATGTATTGCCATCTTGTTGTATAATCTTTCCCAATCTCAGTTAGCTAATCAAACTGCGATTATTCAAACAAGAAATTGTGAGGATGGCAAGACGCAAAGACACGGTTATAGAAAATGCAGATATTAACAGTTGGGAATGTTTTAGTTACTCTAAAACTACCATATATGGTAAGAAAAAAGTCAAAAGCAAAGACCAAAAGTAAAATTTACAATCAAGGATGTTGTCCCTTTTTAAAATGGTTGGGTTTGTCAGAAGGTTTGACCCCTGCTGTTTGGACAACTATAGCTCAATATGGCGCGATTGCTAGTTCCTTTGAAGCTTCACATACAATTCTCATCAGTTGGGGAATTAATATTAGTTTAAAACGGATTGAGCGATTAACATATAAATTTGGCCAAATTGGCATTGATTTACGTCAAGCTAAAATATCTAACTTGCAGCAAGGTAAATTACTTGATGGAAATATACTTAAAGACCAGAGAGTTGTAATTGCTGTAGATGGTGGCAGGAGTAGAATTAGGATTAATAAAAAAGGTAGAAAAAATCCCAAAACAAACAAGCATGGCTTTATAGGAGAATGGGTTGAGCCAAAATTAGTAACAATTTATGTGGTTGATGAACAGGGAAAAAAAGTAAAAACTAAGGACATCCCTATTATCAACGATGGTACGTATGAAGATTATAAGGGATTTTTACCAATATTAGAAATGCATCTGATTAGTTTAGGAATTAGTCAAGCAAAACAAGTTTTATTAATTGCTGACGGTGCTGGATGGATTTGGAAACATATCCCTCCCTTTTAAAGAAATTGAAATCTCCCAATGCCACTTATCAATTATTTGATTTTTACCATGTTACTGAGCGACTACATAAATTTGCTGATGTAGCTTTTAATGATGATAAAGAGCGGAATAATTGGTTTAAAAAAGCACGGAGAACTTTAAAAAAAAGTAATGCAATGACCATAATTAGGCAGATGGATGAATTTATCTTTGAAGCTACGGAGAAACGTTGTAAAACGATGGTAGTACAGAGAAATTATCTTTTACGTGCTTATCGTGAAAGGCGTTTAAATTACGCTAAGATACTAGACCAAAAACTACCAATAGGTAGTGGGGCAATTGAGAGTTTAATCCGTCAAGTTGTCAACTTAAGAATCAAGGGTAACAGTAAATTTTGGTTGAAAGAAAATGCAGAAATTATCTTACATCTGCGTTGTCAATGGATAGCTGGAAGTTGGGATAATTTTTGTGGTTCTATCTTTAATTCCTTTATCAAATCCCAAACTGCTTGATAAATTTTATACTTTAGTCTTGTCTTTAATTTATTTTTTAGCATAATTGATACTAAGTATAAAAGGCTGATTGCAGATATTTTCAGAAATAATCGTCAAATGACTTGCTAGCAATCTTTTTGAGATATCTCATCAAGATGAATTTTTGTGTAAGTCAGTATTGTATTTGCAAATAAAATCACCTTGTACTTAAATATAATTTTAGCGATCGCTGGTTTTTGACCAGACCTCACAAAATCGCATTGCTCCCCAGCGTTTAGTAATATTCTTCAGCCACCACCGCAAGACGAAAATGGTGATGAATGTCATTCTTAGAGGATATCGCTAAAGCACTCAA
Source organism: Nostoc sp. KVJ3 (assembly GCF_026127265.1). Lineage (GTDB taxonomy): Bacteria > Cyanobacteriota > Cyanobacteriia > Cyanobacteriales > Nostocaceae > Nostoc. The sequence goes on along the minus strand of NZ_WWFG01000007.1, from coordinate 1,987 downwards.
CTAGAGGAAAACCAGATGTATAGTGATGAACTTTTAGATAATGCAACCAAGTTAGTCTTTATTGTTCAAGAACAGCTTGATTGCTCATTTGATGAGGCTGTTGAAACAACCAAAATCATCTTTCACAAGGTGAAAAACAGGGAAATTGCGGTAGATAGTTCTTTGAAGTCCTCATTGCCTAACTTTCTGGAACAGGTAAGAAGTAGTAATTTTTCTTAGAGGATGCATGGCGATGTCTACGACGGGCTGCGCCTACGCGGTTTGGGGATGCGATCGCCTTTTGATGTTCAGCTAGTGCTTAAGTGTGGTGCTTAAGCACCAGAACCACAGGCTGAATCAGAGTGGTGGGGAAGAGATCAGTTTCTTAGAGGAAAAGGCGACCCAGTACGTAGTTTACATACGTTTGCATCGCCTTTTTGTTCTGCTATTGTTTTGGTTGCCTTTGGTGTTAGCTAAGATTTTTAGACTTCTGTATCGCTATATCTCATCGTCATTCAGACTTGTCACCTCGGTACTTAACACCGGGGTTTTTTGCGTCATCGCCGTGGGAGCATCAATGGAGATAGAATGCTTTCAGGCATAGAATACACCAAGTCTGCAAAATGAGGAATCCGTGCTTGTCTAACTAATATCACCAAGGATGTGGCTTTTTTCTTGCAGATAGTGCAATTTTTGCTTTGTTAATCGCGGAACGGACTGCCTGTTTAAGTTCTACTGGTCTAAATGGTTTTTTACAATTTTCAAAATATTCAAAAGGCTTTGGAAATTCATCGATAAAATGTTTTTTTGCCCCCGACATAACTACAAGGGGAACAAATCTTAATGTCGGATGAGCTTGAACGTACTCAAAAAACTCCCAAGCACCCAGAACTGGAAAATCAATCAAGATGATGCTAACTCTGTGAGATTTGACGAATTTTAAAGCATCACGTCCATTATAAATGTACATCTCAAAGTGGTGTGCAGGCAGTAAATTAAAAAAGCCCTCAAACAACCATTTCATATCTTTGGAATCTTCAATAACCAGAATATTATGAAGAAGTCATAATTTATTACTCGAAGTTCGCCCTTTTTTTTGAAGTTAGAGAAATTGATAAATAACGTAAGAATAAGGGTTTGGGAGAAATCAGATTTTTGGATGGTGACAAGCGGTGAAGCAATACCCAAGATTAATTCACAACGCTGGCGATGCCTGCGGCGGTTCGCGGAGCGACCATCGTAAAGCGCCGACAATCACGGTTCGCCATCTGGTAACGCTGTAACCTCTATTTTTCCGTTCCGTCTTTTTTCTAACCGGCTATAAAATGAGCGAACCAGGAGTGATTAACGCCTGAAATTGTTCATCTGAACGAATATTATCAAAATCTGAGTCATTTTTCGCCATATCTTGGTATTGGTTAGGACTCATATTGATAGCTTGTTGTAGGTTAAAGATTGCTTGCTTTATATTAAGCAATTGGGCATAACAGCAAGCCTTACCATAAAAAGTCGCGGAGTCGTCTGGACAGATTTCGTTACATTTATCATAGCTGGCGATCGCCTCTTCAAAGCGTTTGAGAGTTAACAGTGTATTGGCTCGGTTATACCAAGCTTGGGGTAAATCTCTTTGAAATTCAAGGGAGCGGTCGAAGCTAGTCAGCGCTTCTTCAAATCGCTCCAAATCCATTAAAGCAATACCCAGGTTACACCAAGCTTGGGGAAAATCATGCTGGAATTCAATTGCACGCTCGTTGGAAGCGATCGCCTCTTCAAAGCGTTCCAATGTCATCAATACAATACCTCGGTTATACCAAGCATTAGAGTTTGAAATTCAATCGCTTGATCGTAAGAAGCTATTGCTTCATCATAGCGCCCCAAATTATCCAAAGCACACCCCGATTCTCCCAGGCTGCGCTCAAGTCGCCTTTAAGTTTCAGGGATTGCTCGGTGCTAGCAAGAGCATCTTCATAGCGTTCTAAATTTAATAAAGCAATGCTGCGAAAATACC